>LVAZ01000457.1 GCA_001603055.1 Victivallales bacterium Lenti_02 | reverse complement strand
CCCGTTCCAGGAGTTGAAGCTCCAGGCGGGCTCGCGCTCGCCCCGGTTGTACAGGCGCACGTAGAAGCCCCGGCTGGCCGGGAAGCCGGTCCGGGCGTCGAAGACCAGCCGCCGGTGCCGCAGGTCCACCGGTTCCGGCAGGTTGAACCAGAAGGAGACGTAGTGGCTGCCGTCGCGGGTGGTCGAGGTCGCGGCGAGACGGATCGAGCCGTCCCCGTCGGTGCTGTCGTCGGCCCGTTCGAGGCGGCGGGTCATGCCCGCGTAGCCCCAGCCCTCGCCCAGCCCCTCGACCCGGTCGGTCCTGAGCAGAACGGAGAGTTCGGCGGCGGGGGCCAGCAGGCCGAGGCCAAGGCAAAGGGCGAACAGGGTTTTCGTCATGGGGCACCTCATGCGGACAATAGAATGGGAACCGCAACGTATCCCCGTGCCCGGGCTTTGCCAAAGCCCGAGCACGGACGCGAACCCTCAGCGGGTGTTGTTCAAGAATGAACTGGGCGTAGAAGTCCTTGCCGCGCGCCGTTAGGGCAGCAGCTTGAACTGCTCGAAGGAGTCTCTGGCGCGGGTCTCGACATGGCCGTCGAACATGGCGGTGTTGAAGCGCGTGCTGTGGCGGGAGGCGTCGCGGACTTGGTTGCGGTTGGTGCCCGACTCGTAGGCCAGAATGACGGTGCATTCGAAGACCATGCCGGTGGTGGAGGGGGAGGTGAGAATGCCCTGCTTCTTGGCGTCCATGTTGTGGTTGACCCCGAAGGACAGGGGGAAATGGTTGGCCCCCGCCACGGCGAGGGTGCTTTCGTCCCAGGTGGTGCCGGTGGACCCCCACTTCGCCGAGGTCTGGTTCGTGTCGCTCGCGCAGACGAAGGTGGGCTCGGACTTCGCGTACTGGTTGAAGAGGCGGTACCAGATGGCGCCGCGGTCGCCGGTCGCCAGCAGTCCTGTCATGTAGACCGCGCTGGTGGGACAGTAGGTCTCCTTGTTGTCGTCCATGTACATGTAGGTTGCCAGGCCGACCTGCTTGAGGTTGTTGACGCAGGAAATGGCGCGGGCCTTCTCGCGGGCCTGCTGGAGCGCGGGCAGCAGCATCGAGGCCAGAATGGCAATGATGGCGATCACGACGAGCAACTCGATCAGGGTGAAGCGGGAGCGGTTCGGGGCAGGCATGTCGGCAATCCTTTTCTGTTCTTGGCGGGGAGCAACGGAGACGACGGAACACAGGCGGAGCCAAGCAGGGCGGATGCCAAGAACACGCAGGCAGGAACGGCGGCTTTTCCGCCCTCCCGAGAGGAAAATCGCTACTTTTTTGTATTTTTCCCGGCCCACGTCCCCACGATCGTGTTGGGAACGATCGCGGGGATCTATTCCAGCCATTTGCTCCGGCGGACGGGAATGTAGGCGCGGAAACGGGCCAGCAGTTCGTCCGGAGTGGTCGCCACCAGCAGCATGGCGCGGTGCTCGGGGGCGATGAAGCGCTCCGCGACGGCCTGGTCGAGGAAGGCGAGCAGAGGCTGGTAGTAGCCCTGGACATCGAGCAGGCCGCAGGGCTTGTCGTGGGTGCCGAGCTGGGCCCAGGTGAGAATCTCGAAGATTTCCTCGATGGTCCCCATGCCGCCGGGGAGGGCGACGAAAGCGTCGGCCAGCTCGAACATCATGGTCTTGCGCTGGTGCATCGAGTCCACCACATGGCATTCGCTGAGGCGGTCGTGGCCGACCCGTTCGGCGAGGCCGCGCGGGATGACGCCGATGGCGTGGCCCCCGGCGGCGAGGACGGCGTCGGCCACCTCGCCCATCAGGCCCACGGCGGCGCCGCCGTAGACCAGCTCGAAGCCCGCGCGCACCAGGCAGGCGCCCAGGGCGCGGGCGGCGGCGGCATACTCCGGCCGGCGGCCGGGACTCGATCCGCAATAGACGCAAATCCGTTTCATGGGGCAACCGCAGGGGTGGACTGGACGTGGCGCGGGCTATTCCCGCAGCCGGTCCAGACTATCGTTCACCTTGCGGATGGCCGCCAGCAACTGGCCGGTGTATTCGTCGGTGCCGAGGAGGTGTTTCTGGCTGAGGGTGACGGCGGTTTCGGCGACGGCCCGCTCGGTGTTGGGCAGGCGAAGGGTGGCGTAGTCCTGGGGCAGGTCCCGGCGGAACGGCAGGGGGCTGGTGGCGTCGGCCAGATTGAGCAGGGGGCTGCGGTAGACCGGGCTGTAGGTGGTGCCGAAGGAACAGTGCTCGGCGGCCAGGGCCGCGAGATAGCGGGCGCGGGGGATGCCGCTCGCCTTGGCGGGATCGTAGAACAGGGTCTGCGAGTAGTAGGCCTGGGTGGTCACGCGGGGGTCGCGGGGCGCGGCCTGGAGGGGGCCGCCCTCGGCGGCCAGAGCCGCCGCGAGGCGCTGGGCGTTCGCCTCGCGCCGGGCGGTCTGCGCGGGCAGACGCTTCAGGCCGCACAGGAGCAGCGCCGCCTGCATTTCCGTGAGCCGGTAGTTGTGGCCGTACTTGTTGCCCATCACCAGCGGCTCGAAGGGGTTCGCCGCCGGGTCCGCCGGGGTCCAGCCCACCTGTTTCAGGGCGAAGATCGTGCGATAGACCTCGGGGTCGTCGCAGGTGACGGCGCCGCCCTCGCCGGAGGTCAGCACCTTGCTCTGCTGGAAGCTGAAACTGCCCGCGTCGCCGAGACTGCCCGCGCCCTTGCCGCGCCAGCGCGAGCCGTGCTGGTGGGCCACGTCCTCGATCACCTTGACCCCGTGCCGCCGGGCGATGTCCGGAATCGCGTCCATGTCGCACATGCAGCCGTAGAGATGGACCGGGATGACGGCCTTGGTGCGGGGGGTGATGGCCGCCGCGAACGAGGCGGGATCGAGGGCGAGAGTCACCGGGTCGATGTCGGCGAACACCACGTTCGCGCCGATGTCCATCGCCGCCTGGGCCGTGGCCACCCAGGTGAGGGCCGGGACGATCACCTCGTCGCCGGGCACCACCTCCACCGCCTGCAGGGCGCACTGCATGGTCACGGTCCCGTTCGCCAGCCCGAGACAGAAGCGGGTGCCGAT
The DNA here is from genome assembly GCA_001603055.1 of Victivallales bacterium Lenti_02. Taxonomy (GTDB): domain Bacteria; phylum Verrucomicrobiota; class Lentisphaeria; order Oligosphaerales; family Lenti-02; genus Lenti-02. Next base: position 2,190 of record LVAZ01000457.1, on the reverse strand, counting down.
GAAATCCGCGTAGGCGGTGCAGAATTCGCGCTCGCGGGGGCCGATCCAGCTCCAGACGCCGCTGCGCACCACCTCCGCCACCAGGGCGGCGTCCGCCTCCTCGACCACCGGCCAAGCCGGGGTGGGCAGAGTCACCGCCGGGGAACCGCCCTCGCTCGCCAAACGTGCCGCTGTCAGCGTTGCCATGATCCGGACCTCCTGCTTGCCGTCCGTGCGATTCTTGCTTTACCAGTTGTTGCCTGCCGATTGGCATTTTCCTGCAACACGATTCACTGTAGAGGAATCCGGGTCGCTGTGGAATTGACGATTCTTGCGAAGGATTGCCCGAAATTGCGTTTGTCCCCGCCCACTATCGACGAGCTTGCCGCGCCGTTGGCGGAACGTCTCCGTTGCGGGGGGGATTGGCGGCTGGTGTCCTCGGCCTTCGGCGAGGAGATCGCCGCCCTGCCCCATGCGGAGCACGGCCAGTGGTCGCGGCGGCACAGCCATGCCCATCCCTACCGGGAAGTGCTGGTCCCGCTGGCCGGGGAATGCCCCTTCGGCTGGCGGGGCCGGGTGTTCCCCTGCCGTCCGGGGGTTCTGTTTCTCTGCGAGGGCGGCGAGCCCCACGACCTGCAATACCCGCCGCCGCCCCGGCCCCTGCTCCATCTCTGGCTCAGCCTGTCGCCGGGGGACTGCCTGGGCAGCGTGATCTGGATCGGCGAGCGCATGACTCCCCTCTGGCGGGTCCACATCCCCGGTCCCGCCAATGAGATGTGGGACCGGGCGCGGGAGGAAACCGAGCCGGAAGTGGCGCGCCAGCGCGTCCACGCCGCGCTCTATCTGGTTCTGGCCGAGATCGCCGACCAGGCCCGGCATCCCGAGCAGGCCGCCGCCACGGCCCGCGAGGAATGCGTCCGCATCGCCCGCCGCCTGCTCGACCAGGCCCACGGCTGCGGGCTCGATCTCGCCGCCCTCGCCCGCGCCACCGGCTACAGCAAGTTCCACTTCCACCGCCTCTTCCGCGAGCAGACCGGGCAGACCGTCCACCAGTACGCCGACCAGCGCCGCCGCGCCCGCGCCGCCGAACTGTTCGCCCGGCATCTGTCCGGCAAGGAAATCGCCTTCGAGCTGGGCTTCTCCAGCCCGTCCGCCTTCTCCCGCTGGTATCACCAACCCTGACGGGAATTGGCATTCCCCGTCCCGCGAATCACTGTATCCGGTGGAAATCGTGCAACTCGACTCTTCCGACCGGCAGAACTCACCGCATGGAGTGCAAGGCTCGAACCGCTGAACGTCCAGATTTTCGAGGCATGGAACACAACTCGCATAGTCGCACGACCTTCGCCCGATTTTGCCGAACACCATGTCTATCTATCGTGTGGAGCGGCCGCGTCCTCGCGGCCACCCGTCCCGCGCCATGCCCACCTGTACGGTTGGCCGAGGCGATCCCGGCGCTCCGCGCCGTGCGGCGGAGGACCGCCGCGCTCCACGCGCTTGATTTGCCTGGCGGTACGTAGGTGTCTTGCTTGTGCGTTGCAATGAATTCTAGCCAAATGGTGACCTGTGGGACTGCGTCTGATTCAAGGAGCATGGCCATGGCCGAGAAATTGCGTTGGGGTATCATTGGAACCGGCGGCATCGCCAAAACGTTTGCCAAGGCGCTGGACCAGAGCCAGCGGGGGGTGAAGCAGGCCGTGGCCAGCCGCACCCCGGAGCGGGCTGCCGAATTCGCCGCCCAACATGGCTTCCCTGTGGCGCACGGCTCCTACGAGGCCCTGATCGCCGATCCCGAGGTGGACGCGGCCTACGTGGCAACGCCCCACCCCTGCCACATCGAGCCGGTGCTGGCCTTGCTGGCGGCGGGCAAGCATGTGCTCTGCGAGAAGCCCCTCGGGGTCACGGCCGCGGAATGCAGGCAGATGGTGACGGCGGCCGAGAAGGCCGGGGTCGTGCTGCTCGAAGGGTTCAAGCAGAACGTTCACCCGCTCATCCAGCGCATGGTCGGGATCGTCAAATCCGGCCAGCTCGGGACGATCCGCACGATCCGCAGTTGTTTCTGCTACGGCCTTGGCAATGCCTACAACGTGCGCGGCGACCTGTCGCTCTATGGCGGGGGCCTCTACGACGTGGGTTGCTACTGCATCAACTTCAGCCGCCTGGTCGCCGGCGAGGAGCCGAACGACGTGTCGGCAGTCTGGACCCTCGGCG
>LVAZ01000456.1:145-2366 GCA_001603055.1 Victivallales bacterium Lenti_02 | reverse complement strand
GGCTGGGCCAAGTTCCAGCAGGGACGGGACAGCCTGATCTCCCTCGACACCGCGCGGTCCTCGGAACTGCCGGACGCGATGTCGCGGGCGCCGGAGACCGCCCCGGTGTACCTGGCGCCGGAGGAGAACCTGAATCTGCGGGTCTTCATCGACCGCAGCGTGGTCGAGGTGTTTGTCAACGACCGGCAGTGCCTGACCGTGCGGGTCTATCCGGGCCGGCCGGACAGCGTGGGCGTTTCCCTGCGCGCCCAGGGCGCCGAGGCCGCACTGTGCCGTTTCGACGCCTGGTCGATGGGCAGCGCCGGGGAAAACGCCGAGGGATGAGCATCAACAGACAATCCCGCCACCTGCATTCGTGAACGCAGAAACAGCGATCATCCGGGCATGACACCCACACTCGGACCACCTGCACTCGCCAGGCAGGGGAATCGACAACCACGAAGGCACGAAGGAAAGGCGGAAGAATTCTGGAATACCACGCGGCGCGCAGTTTTTCCTCTTGATCCTCCTTCGCGTCTTCGTGTCTTCGTGGTGACTCTCTCCCCGATGCGCGTTGTCAGGGACAGGCAGGGGAAACGACAACCACAAAGGCACGAAGACACAAAGGGAAGAGGGTGGAAAACAGGAATGGGCCGCAGCGCTACCAGAGCTGCCGGTCGAGGGTGCGGTACTGGACGGCTTCGCCGACGTGGTGCATGCCGATGCCCTCGACCCCTTCGAGGTCGGCGAGGGTGCGGGCGACGCGGAGGATGCGGTCGTAGGCGCGGGCGCTGAGATCGAGGTCGGCGATGGCGGTTTTGAGGATGGCGGTGGCGGAGCGGTCGAGGATGCAGAACTGATCCAGCTCGCGGCTGCCCATTTCAGCGTTGGTGCGGAGGGGGAGGCCCTGGTAGCGCTGGCGCTGGATGGCGCGGGCGCGGGCGACCCGCTGGCGGATGGGTTCGGATGCTTCGCCGCGCGGTTTTCCCATCAGCTCGTCGCGGCTGATGGGGGCGACTTCGATATGGAGGTCGATGCGGTCGAGGAGGGGTCCGGAGATGCGGCTGCGGTAGGTGGTGATCTGGCCGCTGGAACAGCGGCACTGGCGCTGGGCGTTGCCGTAGTGGCCGCAGGGGCAGGGGTTCATCGCCGCCACCAGCATGATGCGGGCGGGGAAGGTGAAGGAGCCGAGGGCGCGGGAGATGGTCACCTCGCCGCTTTCGAGGGGCTGGCGCAGGACTTCGAGCACGTTGCGGCGGAATTCGGGCAGTTCGTCGAGGAAAAGCACGCCGTTGTGGGCGAGGCTGATTTCGCCGGGGCGGGGCATGGACTGGCCACCGAGCAGGCCCGCGTCGCTCACGGTGTGGTGGGGGGCGCGGAAGGGCCGGGTGGTGACCAGGCTCGTCACCCGGCCGAGCACCCCGGCGACGCTGTGGATGCGGGTGACTTCGAGGGCCTCCTCGAGGGTCAGAGGCGGCAGGATGGTGGGCAGGCGCTGGGCCAGCATGCTCTTGCCGGTTCCGGGGGGCCCGATGAGCAGGACGTTATGGCCGCCGGCCGCCGCCACTTCGAGGGCGCGGCGGGCCACTTCCTGGCCCTTGACTTCGGCGAAGTCCCGGCGGTCCTCGCGGCGGTCCTGTTCCTGGAGGCGGCGCAGGTCCACGCGGGTGGGTTGCAGGCCGTGGTCGCCGTCCTGGAAGAAGCGGATGGCTTCGAGCAGGTGCTTGACCCCGTAGACGGCGATGCCGCCGGTCACCCCGGCCTCCTGGGCGTTGTCCGCCGGGACCAGAATGGCCCGCATGCCCTGTTCGCGGGCGTGGAGGGCCATGGCCAGGGCCCCCGGCACCGAGCGCACCGAGCCGTCGAGGGCCAGCTCGCCCGCGATCATCACCCCGTTCAGGGCGCTGCGGTCGAAGCCGTTCAGCGCGGCCACGATGCCCACCGCGATGGGCAGGTCGAAGGCCGCCCCGTTCTTCTTCACGTCGGCCGGGGCGAGGTTGATGGTGGTGTATCCGGCGGGCGGCGCGATGCCGCTGGTGGCGAGGGCGGACCAGACCCGCTGGCGGCTTTCGCGCACCGCCGCGTCGGGCAGGCCGACCACGATTACCGTGGTCTCGTTGCCGAGGCCGGTGGCGTTGATCTCGATCTCGATGGTGAGCGCGTCGATGCCTTGGATGGCGGCGCTCCAGGTTCGGGCCAGCATGGTTCTCCTCCGAACAGGTGCGGTTGCCAAACCATGACA
>LVAZ01000456.1:0-104 GCA_001603055.1 Victivallales bacterium Lenti_02 | reverse complement strand
CCCGTCCCGCGCCATGCCTACCCGAGTTGTTGGCCGGGGCGTTCCCGGCGCTCTGCGCCGTGGCCGCGAGGACGTGGCCGCTCCAAGCGTTTGGTTTGCATGGC
>LVAZ01000455.1 GCA_001603055.1 Victivallales bacterium Lenti_02 | reverse complement strand
GAATCGCGTCGAGATTGCCGGAAAAGCGCAGGTTTCCCAGCCAGTCGAGAAACTCGGCCCGGAACAGGGGCTTGCCGTCGCCGCCGACGAGGGTGCGCAGATAGGCGATGTCCTCGGCGGCGAAATGGAAGTCCGCGAGAAATTCGGCGACCCGGTCGAGACCGCAGCAGACGGTGTAGCCGCCGCCGAAGGGGTTGTCCCGGAAGCTCAGATAAAAGGCCGCCTCCCGCTCGTGCATGCCGTGCAGCCAGAACCCCTGGGCCATGGTCAGCTCGTAGAGGTCGGTGAGGCTGGCGAGGGAGGGGCGGTAGAGCCGGGCGAGGGTGTTCATGGCGCATCTGCCGTTGGTTGGGGAGCAAGGCCGAAGAGGACACCTATAGTATCGCTTTCAACCAAGATCAACAAGGACTTCTCGCCCATGCGCTATGTGGAATACGGTCGTACCGGCAAACAGGTTTCGGTGGTTGGCTTCGGCGGCATGCGTTTCGACCTGTCCCGCAGCCGGGAGGAGAACGCCGAGCTGGTGCGCTACGCCAGCGCCTGCGGCATCAACTATTTCGACACCGCGCCGGGCTACTGCCAGGACCAGAGCGAGGACCTCTTCGGCCTGGCGTTCAAGGACATGCCGAACGACTTCTACGTCTCGACCAAGGGTATGCCGGAGAACTTCGACACGGCGGCGAAGGCGCGCGAGGCGGTGCTGCGCTCGCTGGAACGCCTGGGCGTGCCGAAGATTCACTTCTACCACGTCTGGTGTCTGCGCAAGATGGCCCACTACGACCTGGCCATGCGTCCCGGCGGCCAGTACGAGGGCCTGCTGCGCTGCCAGGAGGAGGGCTTGGTCGACCATATCGTCTGCTCCAGCCACCAGCCCGGCGACCAGATCGCCCGGATTCTCGAAGGGAACAAGTTCGCGGGGGTGCTGCTCGGGGCCAACGTGCTCAATTTCCCCTATCGCTGGGACGGGGTGCTGGCGGCGAACCGCTTTGGTTGCGGAGTGGTGGCGATGAACCCTCTGGCCGGCGGGGCCATTCCCCGGCACGAGAAGGAGTTCGCCTTCCTGGCCGGCGCGGGCGAGACGCCCACCGAGGCCGCCCTGCGCTTCCTCATCGCCGCCCCCCAGATCACCGTGGTCCTCAACGGCTTCACCACCCGCGGGCAGGTCGATACCGCCTGCCGGGTGGCCGACCGGGCCGAACCCATGACCGATGCGGACATCGCCCGCATCCGCGCCCATCTCGGCAGCAACCTGAACGAGGTCTGCACCGGCTGCGGCTACTGCAAGGACTGCCCCCAGAACATCCCCGTCGCCGCCTACATGCAGGTCTACAACGACAAGGTGATGTTCGGCCGGGACGACGCGGCCATGCGCCGGGAAATCGCCAGCAACCACGAATGGGGCATTCTCGGCATGCGCGAGGCCGAGGCGGGCGACTGCATCGAATGCGGCCAGTGCGAGGAAGCCTGCACCCAGCATCTGCCCATCATCGAGCGCCTCAAGGACATCGCCCGCTGGGAGGCGAAGGAGTAGGCGGGATGAATCACCTCCTTACGGATGCAAGCTGAACCCGGGTCTTGGCATTCGAGCCCGTCCAAGGCAGGCGGCACCTCGCGGCCCGGAGGGGCGAGGCTCGCCCTCTGGAGGACGGAGTCGCCGAAGGCTCTGGGCTTGTCGAAGGGGTGGTCAGTAGTCAGTGGACGCAGTGGACGGGAACAGTGGACGCAGTGGAAAAGCTGGGAGGGTTTCTTTCTCTCACAGAGCCACGGAGCCACGGAGGGAATAACCCCATTCGCTGCTCTCCATTCCTCTGTGCCTCTGTGCCTCTGCGAGAGACTGGCTTTCCAGGATTTCTCGCAGAAGGTGATGAGCGACAAGGCCCGCGCGTCCTCCGCAGTCAGCATGGGGGGGCATGGTTCGGAAACCCGGCCATTCTGACCGGGCTGGCATGCAGTTCCCGCTTCGGGGAGCAAAACCACCGCCCTCGATCCCCTCGGTCCCCTCGGCATCTGCGCGGGCTGCCGCCCTCCTGCCCCCAAGTTGGGTTGAGTTCCCGCCCCGGATTCAGGTGGATCGTTGGCGCGGGGGTTGGGCGGTTGGCGAATGATTGGTATATTCGCCCTGTTGTGTCGGGTCGCAACCAGTGAGGAACACCATGAAATTCGCCGTGATGACGTTCATGTACCGGGGGCATATCGACCGGGGGGAGATCAGCCACGAGGGGCTGGTCCAGCTTCTGGCCGAGTCGGGGGCGCAGGGGATCGAGGCATTCGACCGGGATTTTCTGGCGAAGCCGGAGCTGGTGCCGGTCTACCGGCGGGCGCTGGCGGACACGGGGCTGACGATGCCGGTGGTGGATGTGATGGTGAATCTGGTCTACACCTCGGCCGCCGAGCGGCGGCAGCGGCTGGACGATCTGCGCCGGGGGCTGGATCTCTGCGCGGGCTTCGGCAGCGAGGTCGCCCATGTGGCGGGCAGCAAGCTGGCGGAGGGGGTTTCCCCCGCTGATGGCCGGACCATGATGGCCGAACTGCTGGCCGAGGTGGCCGGCGAGGCGCAGGCGCGCGGCCTCGTGCTGGGCATCGAGGATTTCGATCCCTCGCCCGATCTGGTCTGCCGCGCGGCGGACTGTATCGAGATCATGCGGGCTAGCGGCGGGGTGGTGAAGATGGTCTTCGACACCGGCAATTTCCAGGCGGTGGGCGAGAGGGCCGACGAGATGCTGCCCCTGGTCTACGACCGCATCTGCCATTGCCACTTCAAGGATTTCGTGGCCGACGCTTCGGCGAAGGGCTATCGCGGCGCGGTGTTCGGCCAGGGCATGATCCCGAACCGGGAGGTGGCGGCGGAACTGAAGCGGCGCGGCTATGATGGCTGGGTGGCTTTGGAATCCTATCTGCAGCCCGGCTGCGGTCCGCGCGAGACCATTCCCGGCGAACTCGCCACCCTCAGGGCCATGTTCGCCTAGGTCAGGGCGGGCAGCGCGGCGAAGTCGGGCAGGTCGGCCAGATAGATTTGGCAGTAGCCGGTCCAGTCGCTGGTGAAGAGCACCTGCCGTCCGTCGTGGCTGAAGCGGGGATGGGGGTGGGCCTGCTGGATTTTCATGCTGCTGCGGTGCTGGGCCAGGGCGCGGGGACCGTCGAAACCCGTCCCGTTCCAGCGCCAGAGGCGGATGTGCCCGGCCCCGTCGCCGACGACGAGGGAGAAGTCGTTCGAGTGGATGTGCCCGGTTTCGCTGGGGAAATCCACCTCGAAGCGGTCGCTGTTGTCGTAGCGGATTCTGCCGAAGAACTTGCGTCCTTCCCTGGTGCGTCCGTGGTAGCCGATGTGGATGCCGTCGGCGTGCCAGTATTCGTGGCCGACGGTTTCGCCGGGTTCGGGGTGGCGGATGGTCCAGGCCTTGCCGGTGGCGAGGTCGAGGCCCCAGATGCGGTTGTCCACTTTGTCCCAGGGGCCTTCGTGGCAGAAGGTGAGGAGATGGGGCTGGGTGGGGGAGGTGTTGATGTGGCCGATCCAGTAGTTTTCGGCCCAGGCGCATTCGGCCTCGCCGCCGTCCACGGGGATGCGCATGATGCGGGATTCGGGCCGGGCGGCGTGGATTTCGCGGAAGCCGATGTAGTTGCGGAGCAGGTCCACGGGGAAGCGGTCGCTGAGGTCCTGGTAGATGCCGGTGCAGACGAATGTACCGTCGGCGGTGCAGTTGGTCATGGAGCGGATGAAACCGTCGGGAATCCGCCAGAGGGGGCGCAGTTCGCGGGTGGCGAGATCGAGGGCGCAGAGATCGCGGTCGTACCAGAAATAGGCTTCGGCGCGCCGGGGGTTGAGGCCGACGCAGAGGAATTCGGTCTCGCGGGGCGGGGGGATGGGGTTAAGGTCGGTGAGCTGGGTGATTTCGCCGCTGGCGAGATGCATGGAATAGAGATTGGTGCGGTTGCCGCGGTCGGAGCCGAAGAGCAGGCGCCGGTTGTCGTCGTACCAGCCCGGATTGGTGAAGTAGAGGTGGTGGCTGTTGCACTTGTAGCTGGTCAGTTGGCGGAGCGCGACTCCCGACACGGGGTCCGTGACTTCGCGCCATTCCGCCGGGGTGGTGGTGCCGAGCGACATGGGAGGTTCCTCTTCCGTTTGGGGGCCAGGTGATCCGCAGGGCGGGGGACGGCAACCCCGGTAGCATAGCCTTCGGCGGGGAAGTTCAAGCGCCCGGCCCCGGTTCGGGCTCGCGTTTCCAGATGAGCTGGCCGGGAGCGCCCGTTTCCGTCTCGTCCAGGCGGACCGCCTCCACGCGCCGGACCCGGAGGGCGGGGGGATCGAGTTCGAGAAGGTTCTGCAGGAAGGCGAAATTCGCGGTCAGGCCGGTCCGGGTTTCGCCCTGGGCGTCGTATTCGACCCGGTAGGCCTGCTCGTCGCCGCGCAGACGGCGCAGGCGCGGCGGCGCGCCGCCGGCCGCTTTGGCGGGGCGTTTTTTCTTTGCCAGCGAGGGCAGGGGCGGGGGCGGGTCGAAGTGGAAGGCACCGTGCAGGAG
>LVAZ01000054.1 GCA_001603055.1 Victivallales bacterium Lenti_02 | reverse complement strand
CCGCCGGCAGCGAACTGGTCTGTTCCCGGCAGGAAATGGACGGGGCTGCGGGAAACCGGGTCGCCGTCTACACGGTCAACGGCGCCATTCCCCCCGCCGGTTCCCGCGTGTTTCTGGCCAACGCCGACTGGGGGCGCTATTCCGCCTTGCGCCGCACCCCGGCGGGAGCCGACCTGCGCCGCCGCTATGCCGACGAGGTGCTTGGCCCCTGGGGAATCGCGCCCGTGGTCCAGGTGCTGTCCCCGGAGGGTCAGCCCATGCCGGGGATGCAGTCTTTCCGCTTCGTCAAGGGTGCCGCGCAGTTCGTGGGCATCCTGCCCGAGGACTTCCATGCCGTCGAGGAACGGCTCTGGCCGGCGGAACTCGCTTTCCCGGAAGGCCATCTCTACGACCTGCGCCGGGGGCGCTATCTGGGACGGCATGGCAGTCTGCGCCGGGACCTGCGCACCTGCGAACCCGAGCTTTTCGCCATCCTGCCCTATCTGGTTTCCGGGCTGCATGCGGAATCTCCGGCCACGGAGGTTACGCCGCTTGGCCAGCGGGTGACCTGGCAGGGCCGGGTACTGGCCGCAGGCGGGGACGCGGGCGAGCAGCATGTGGTGCGGATCGATCTCAAATCCCCGACGGGGGAATTGCTGTTGCCGTACCGGAGAACGGTGTGGACGCAGGGGGGAGGGTTCGAGTCTTCCGTCATCCTGCCGCTGGACCCGGCTCCCGGCTGCTGGGCGCTGGAAGCCACCGACGTGATCAGCGGCATGCAGGCCCATGCCTGGCTGGAGGTGAAATGATGCGCTGGTTTCTTGCTCTGGCTCTTCTGGCGTCCGCCCTCCGGGCCGACTCCCCCGCCCAGATTCTGGCCGACATGGCGGCGGAACTGGCCGCGCACCAAGGTGCGAAGGGAGCGGCCACCGCCGTTCTGGAAAAACCCGACATCCGACCCCACCGCGCCCACGGCAAGCTGCCGATGGACTATGTGCAGAATCTGGTTCTGACCAGCAATCAGACGAAATACCGCCTGCGCTACTGGATGAATGTCGCCACGGCGGCGGCGGAGGCGGGAACCGCCATCGAAGGCAGCACCGGGCTGGGCATGGACCAGCCCAATACCGCGAACTGGTACAGCAACAATTTCTTCGAGTTCGCCTACGGTGGCAAGGAGATTCTCAAGTCGAGCATGGCCCGGCTGACGGTGGTGGAGAGCGGCGGCGAGCGGGCGGTCGTCACGTTTACTTGGGACACGCCCGAGGCGGCGGTCACGCTGGAGGTCGCGCTGGCGGCCGGAGCCGACGTGCTGGAGCTGCGTTGCCGGGTCGCGTCCAAGGGCGAGCCCCGGCCGGTTCGCCTGGGATTCCGCGCCTATCCGGGCCACATGCCGCCGCCCCGCGCCCGCCGGGCGGTGACCTGCCAGCGGGAATTGCTGCCGGAAACGGAGGAGGAACTCGCCGCTCCGGAAACGACTCTGGTTCTCTTCGACGAAGCCGAGCCCCATCTGCCCTGCGCCATCCGTTTCGCCGAGGTCGGGCAGGCGGCTGCCCGCCTGTCCTTGCAGTCCTACGGTGTCACCGTGTTTCTGGAATATGCGGTCGCCGTTGCGGAATGGACGTCCGGTCCGATTCAGCTCTGGGATTTCCGCAATGTGTCCCTGAACGAAACGCTGGATCGCCTGCTGGTTCCTGCCGTGGGGCGGTGAAATCTGCTGATGTCGCGCTACACTGTGGGCATGCCTTCCGGTCTATGCTTCCAGTCCGAATCGATGTGGAGAAACGCACGATGGCTACCCCCGCACTTGGTCTCCAGCTCTATTCCGTTCGCGGCGAATGCACCAACGACCTGGCCGCCACCCTCAAGGCGGTGGCGAAGATCGGCTATGCCGGGGTCGAACCCTACGGCTACCAGGGCGACGCGGTGGCCTGGCTCGGCCATGCGGGAAAAGCGGTCCGCGCCATGCTCGACGACTGCGGGTTGGCCTGCTGCGGCATGCACATCGCCACCGGGGCCCTGCTGGGCGACAATTTCGCCCGCACCGTCGAACTGAACCAGATTCTCGGCAACCGGTTTCTGATCGTGGCGGCGGACGGGCCGCGCACCAAGAGCGTCGCAGGCATCGCCGAACTGGCGGGGATTCTGAACGAGGCGGCGGCGAAGCTCGCTCCCCTGGGCATGCTCACCGGCTACCACGCGCACGGGTTCGACGCCGCCGAGATCGAGGGGACTCCCGCCTGGTTCCGCCTGTTCCGGCAGACCAATCCCGAGGTGGTGATGCAGATGGACGTGGGCAACTACCTCTCCGGCGGCGGCGATCCCATCGCGGCCATGCGCGAGTTCGCCGGGCGGGCGCGCACCGTTCACGTCAAGGACCGCAACGCCCCTGTCGAGGGTGCCATCGGCACCGGCGAGGCCCCGGTGGCCGAGTTCCTCGAACTCTGCGAGACCATCCATCCCACCGAGTGGTACATCGTCGAGGAATGCGCCCCCGGCGGTCTCGGTTTCGAGGTCGTCCAGCGCGCCTACGCCGCCCTCAAGGCGATGGGGAAATAGACGGCGATTGCGGCTGCCCCCGAAACAAACCGACCTGTGAAATATGGTTTGGTCTTGAGGTCAGGCTGTTCTGCCCCTCCTGGAACCAGACCTCGTTTTATGTTGCGCGCAACATAACTCGCCTGAACGCGCAAGCGAGACGCCTTGCGTCACCGCCATGCAAACCCAGCGCGTGGAGCGGCCGCGTCCTCGCGGCCACGGCGCAAAGCGCCGGGACCGCCCCGTCCAACCGAGACAGGTGGGCATGGCGGACGGCGGGCGCTCGCGAGGACGACGCCTTGCGTCACCGCCATGCAAACCCAGCGCGTGGAGCGGCCGCGTCCTCGCGGCCACGGCGCAATGCGCCGGGACCGCCCCGTCCAACCGAGACAGGTGGGCATGGCGGACGGCGGGTGCTCGCGAGGACGCGGCCGGTCCACGACAGGCACGGGATCAACCCGGCGATGTTCTACCGCTGGCAGAAGGAGTTCTTCGAGGGTGGGCGCTTGGCGAAGGGCTGGTCCGGGCAGACCACCATCGCGGGGCCGGGATACTGGTCGATGGCCCAGCCGATGAAGCATTGCATGACGATGGTCTTGCCGACCTGAGCGGCCCAGATCAGCACGACTCGCTCGTTGTCCTTCAGCCAGTCGAGGGGCAGGCGCTGGTACGGTTCCAGCCGCAGCTTTCCGGGGCGGGGGCTGACCCGGTGGGAGAGGACAATGGACGCCTCGGCCCATTCGGAGACGGAGCAGTCCGCAGGCGGCGCGAGTCCGGACGCGGCGGCCTGGAAAATCCGCGCGGCCTTCTCGGCCAGCCAGAAGTCGAGGAGGATCGTGTCCCCCTCGGCAACAGGCATGGCGGCGGTGGTGGTGGCAGACAAAGCAAACGCCCCGGATGAGTCTGGTTTCTACTCACCGGGGCGTTTGTTCGGCTTCACCACGAAGGCACGAGGGCACGAAGGGGGGGAGAGGGAGGAGAACGCCTGAGTTCAGCGGATGTTTCAGGCCTCAAAAGGCTCGTCCACCATGTGACTTAAGGCCGTTGAAAAAAGCGCTCCGAACAGCCCACCGCACAGCGTCATCTGTTCTAACGCTCTTCCAGTGATCAGGATAGCGCATCACATCACGTACTTCGTATCGGCCATCCTGTGGGTAGCGCACTTCCAAAAAGCCAATTCGATATAAAAACCGAGCGAGCTCAATGTCTGGATCGCCATAAGAGACGCCTTTTTTTAGCTTGACTTGGCCATTCCCAATTAGACCCCTAAGGTGCTTGTACATGTCCGAAGCGATCCACTCAAGAGGTTTGCCGGTGAAGGACTGCAGGCAAATATCGAGGCCAAAACAGAGTCCGCCAAACTCGGTTTTCAAGAACTCAAGCTGGTCAACCGAGTAACTCCACTCGGCATCCTGGATCACCGATTCTGAAACGGGAAGCCGATCTGCAATGTCGAGTGAAAACTTGATCATGGCTCGCACGCTACGTGGTGTATACATTGATCTGCGAACAATGTAGCTAAAAGAATCGCTCTTGGTCTTGTCTTTTAATGTCACATCATGCGTAAAGAAAACGTGCCACATTTCCTCAAACGGCACGCGAATTGTAATTGGTTCAAAATTAAGGGCGGTTCCTATCGCGAGTCGAAGTCTTTGGGCTACCCATTTTCTTAAGTCGCTGATATCCCAATTAAGATGCACGATGCCACTTACCTTGTCTGAGTAATGCCAGCCAGGACTAATGTTAAGCCACAGGTCTTGTCGCATGAACAAGTGGACTTCAGCGTTCTTGTTGTGGTGAGTAATTCTGTCTGCTGCCTCTATGGCGTCACGAATTAACCGTATATTGGTAGCGTCGGCTCCCTCTTGTAGATTGTCGAAGTCATCGACGTACAGAGCAAAACTGGTGGCTTGTGCGACGCGAGCAATCCTTTGGGCACTTCCCTTTTCTTGCTCTTCATTCTCAGCCAATAAATTTTTTGCCCAAGGGACGATTGACTTCAGAGCATCGGCTATCCGTTCGCCGAAATCTCTTTCTGTTATTCCCTCGGTCTTTGCCCACGCACGCAAGGCGATTTCGTCGTCGTTGGTAAGTAGGATTCCACTCATCTCATAAGTGAGCCTCCGACAGATCAGGTCGGCGTAGATATGCATCCAATCGGCAACCGCTCCATACCCACGATCGGAAGCTTTTTTCAAGCGGTCAGCGTGTAGCGAAGCGAGCTCGTCCGCTGAAGCTTCTACTATCAGTGTTTTAGAATCCCCCTTGCGACGCTCTATGCTTGTCAACCGCACTGCTGATTTGCCGGCACCTTTACGAGCAACGGCGACCGTTACTGTTGTAGATATCGCGTTAGAGAACCACTCTGGTTGTACGAGAAGATTGTCGAACCATTTTTCCTGGACTGTGTCGCGTTCCGCATCTGGAAAGCCGATAAAGGATGAGTTGTTTAACCAGTGGCCGCGAATGGTATTTACCTGTTCGGGAGTCAACGATCGGACATGCTCAGATTTCATCTTCTTCCCCATAAGTTTTACAGTGGTAAGGAGTTGTGGGCCAACTTTTTTATCTACGGAAAATCTGCCTTCCGCGGGGTGGCTGCCAGTAGACAACGACATGACGCTACCCCACTATCCATCCCCTGTCAAGCCTGCCGAGGCTGGAATCTCACGAGTGGGGTGGCGGCCTGACTTGCGGGGGCTGTAGGCACGGGCGTTCCGGTTTCACCACGAAGACACGAGGACACGAAGAGGGGAGGGGTGGAAAACACGACCTGAACGGCATGGCGATGCAAACGCCTATGTCACCTCTTCGCGATCCAGGCGGCGAAGTTGAGGTGCCGCCAGTAGCACTCGATGTGGTGGAATCCGGCGGTTTCGAGGAGGCGGACGTTCCAGTTGGCGGCGACGGGGACGAGGACTCCCTGGAGGGCGAGGCGCTTGCGGTCGATCTGCTCGGCGGTGTAGCCGTGGCTGGATTTGTGGGCGTGGTAGTGGCGGACCAGGAGGTCCTGGGTGAGGGGGGGGGCGCCCAGGACTTTCTCGATGATGAGGAGGGTGCCGCCGGGGGCGAGGCTGTCGTGGATGCGCTGGACGAGGGCTTGGCGGCATTCGATGGGGACGAACTGGAGGGTGAGGACGGAGAGGACGAGGGCGGCGTCGCGGACCGGGGGGAAGTCGTCGCGGAGGTCGAGGTCGTGGATGGCCACGTCGGCCCGGCCGGCGAAGCGTTCGCGGAGGACGCGGAGCATGGGGGGGCTGGTTTCGACGAGGTGGCGGAGCACGACCGCCTGGAAGGGGTATTTGGCGACAAGCTGCCGAGCGACCGGATCTGGGGCATGGTCACTTTCGGCGCGATGCGCTGGCCCTTTCTTTGGCCTGGGAGAAAAGATAGGCGGCGCGGGAATCGCAAAAAGGGAGAACACGCATATGGGAACCCCCGCCAGCCCCAGTGAGAGGGCTGGCGAGGCCCCGGTGGCCGAGTTCCTCGAACTCTGCGAGACCATCCATCCCACCGAGTGGTACATCGTCGAGGAATGCGCCCCCGGCGGTCTCGGCTTCGAGGTCGTCCAGCGCGCCTACGCCGCCCTCAAGGCAATGGGCAAGTAGGGTCGTCGGAGCCGACAAAAGCGCGGCCCCGGAACGGATGTCCGGGGCCGCGGTAGAGTCAGGCCGCGTTGCTTCAGTTGTTGAGCCAGTTGCCGTTGTAGGCCGCGCCCGCGTTCAGCCATTCCACATGGCCGTCGCAGAAGCTGAAGTTGTTGCCCATGCTGTGGCGGGCGAAAATGTCCGAACGGAGGTTGGCTTCCTGGTAGAGATAGAGGGACATGACATTGGTGGTGGTCGAGCCGGGGATGGTGACCGGGTTGGCGTTGTAGCTGTCCCCCATCATGATCAGGGTCGAGGGATTCTTGATCTGGGCCAGGCGCATGCCCTCGTAGGTCGGCCCGGTCCGCGGGGGGGTGTAGGGAGTCCCCACGTTGTAGCCCACCCCGCGCCAGTTGCAGCCGTAGCCGGGCAGTTGATCCACATTCGAGGGGCAGCGGGCCACCGGCTCGGTCACTCCGTAGGGCTCCAGCACCTTGTACCAGGGCAGGTTGACTCCCTGATACACGTTGGCCCCGCCGTATTTCTCGTTGTTGGCGTCCGCGTACATCATCCAGCCGAGCTGAATTTGCTTGAGGTTGTTGACGCAGTTGATCGAGCGGGCTTTTTCGCGGGCCTGCTGGAGGGCGGGCAGCAGCATCGAGGCCAGAATGGCGATGATGGCGATCACCACCAGCAGCTCGATGAGGGTGAAGGGCCGGTTCCGGAATCGGCGGCGGGGTTCGCTCGGAGAAGGCATCGGGCAACAGTGTAGCTTCATACTCGAATCCCTTGTTGACCAATCAGTTTTGTAGGACACCAAAAAACCCACTTTATTCATACATGGCGGGTTGGGAAAAACAACCCGCCCCGGTGTTTTTCGTTGTTTTTGCTTGGCATCCCACCGGGATGGTTAAGAGAAACGGCGTTCCTCCCCCGCCTTCAACTCGACGGGCACGGATTCGCCCGACGGCAGGGTGAGGGTTCCCGAATAGGGCTGGCTGGCCCGCAGCCGGAGGGTTTGGATGCTGCCGTTGGCCAGGCCGGCTTCGACCATCACGCCGCCGACGGCGGCGAGTTTGTACGCGCAGGTGGCGGCCGGATTCGGCAGCAGCCGGATGTGCCCGGTCGAAGACTGCAGAAGACTCTCGTTGACCATCTGGATGAAGACGCCCTCGGCGGTGGTGAACCAGGGATGGTTGACCGGCTTGCTGATCTCGAAGATTTCCGAGAAGCAGTTGGTTTCCCCCACGGCGCGCTCGATGTAGGACTGCACCCGGTCGAACTGGCCGAGCCGGGCGAAGACGACGCCCATCCAGCCCGCGTACCACACGCAGATGCTGTTGCCGACGGGGTACATGTTGCCGTATTTGGCCTCGTTGGCCAGGAAATCCTCGATGGCAACCAGTTGCTTGGCGTCGTCGGGCGACAGGGCCGGATAGGGGAAGGTGCCGGCGAACACCGCGACGCTTTTCTGGTCGCAGCCGGGATAGGGGATGTAGCGGTCTTCCGTCTGGGGCAGGCTCTCCCGCAAGGCGGTCGCCAGGGCGCGCCAGCGCTGCGCCTTACCCGGATCGGTGCCCAGTTTGTCCGCGGCTGCGGCGGCGGCCTCGAAGGTGGCGATGACGCCGCAGGTGGTCATGAAGGCGTTTTCCCTGGCCGATCCCAGCCGCTCCAGGTCCGTGCATTTGCCGACGATGAGGCGTCCCCCCTCGGTCCGGCAGACGGACTGGCTGGCGTAGAAGTCGGCGCATTTGGCGATGACCGGGTAGCCCTTTTCCGCCAGATACCCGCAGTCCCCGCTGAACTGGTAGTAGTGCCAGGCGCAGAGGGCGATGTGGGCGAGGTGGAAGATGTGTTCGAGCCAGAAGCCGGAGGGGGTGCGGTCGTCGCCGTTCTCGTCCGTCTCCCAATGATAGCGCGCCCCGGTGTCGTGGTAGTCGCTGCCGAAGTAGCGGTAGGCGCGCACGATGGCCTTCTCCAGTCCCTGATAGCGGAATTCCGGGATTTTCCGGGCCAGGTCCAGGTGGCCGCTTCCCGCCAGCGCCATGAAGGGGAAAAACTCGTCGAAGCCGAAATAGCGACCGTGCCAGTGCGTGGCGAAGATGCCGGTGGGGAGCGACCAGCGGGTCGAGGAGATGCGCAGGTGGTACTGGGCCACCTCGTAGACCGCCGTCTGCCGGGCGTCCGCGAGGCGGACGTAGGATTCGGCCCAGTAGGCGGCCCAGGCTTCGCGGTGCGAGGCGAAGAGTCCGTCGTAGCCTTCGCGGACGATGGTCTGCCGGAGTTCGAGGCTGGTCCGCGGCACGTCGGCGGCATCCAGCGAGTCCACGAAGACCAGGAAAAAGGCGGCCGGACCCGCCGGGACCGTCAGCTTGAAGCGATTTCCCGCCACGCTCACCCGGACCGGGCGGTCGCAGAGCAGGGCGATGGTGCCGTGGTAGGGTTCGAGGCCGGCGATCTCGTAGTGGATATCGACTCCCTGCGGGTTCGGCACGCTCAGAAAGGTCATCCGGCGCGGCGGCTCCCCGCCGGTTCCCGGCTGGGCGAGGTGGTAGGTCAGGGTGAATTCCCCGGCGCA
Source organism: Victivallales bacterium Lenti_02 (assembly GCA_001603055.1). Classification (GTDB taxonomy): domain Bacteria; phylum Verrucomicrobiota; class Lentisphaeria; order Oligosphaerales; family Lenti-02; genus Lenti-02. The sequence goes on along the minus strand of LVAZ01000054.1, from coordinate 20 downwards.
GGTTTTGCGCAGGGCCAGGA
>LVAZ01000454.1 GCA_001603055.1 Victivallales bacterium Lenti_02 | reverse complement strand
GGTATGGAACGACATATGGCCCTTAGGTTGACGCATATGCCTGTAGGGGCGAGACAATAAAGGCATTGCCGACGGCATGGAACCGGGTTCGGCGACCGAATTGGCCCGCCCCTACAGGGCGGAATATCCTATCCATTTCCCTACCTGGGGTTGCACCCCAGGCTAGGTTTGTGTAGTGCCTTCGGCACACGGAATTCGGTGGACTTCTGCCATAATCCATACTGGAGCAGGATGCTAGGCCATTCTCGGGGAACCGGAGCAGGATGCTCCGGCCACCTTCTATTTGACCCCAGCCCATCCGCCTCGCCTGCGACGGGATCACTCCTGAGCGTCGGCGAGGGGGATGACGGCGTCTTCGGCGGCGTTGATCCAGTAGCCTTTGCCGGGGATGAAGAGGTCGGTGGGTTCGTAGCGCATAAGGCGGGCGTTCCAGCCCCAGACGATGCCGCGGATGCGGGCGTCGTCGGGCACGGGGCATTCCCGCGCGAGGCCGCGCAGGTTCATGCCCGACTGGAGGGCGAGGTTTTCCTGGACCACGGGCAGGCCCCTCGCCAGCAGGAACTCTTCGCGGGGGGAATAGACCCAGTAGCCGGTGCCGGGGAGGAGTTCGGTGGCTTCGGCGTAGTTGTTTTCCTCCCAGGTCAGGATGGTTGCACCCAGGGCGTCGCCCAGAATGGCGGTGGCGGCGGGGTCCGGGGGGGCGATGGGCAGGGAGATCAGATTCCAGCCGGGGGCGAAGACGAAGTCGTGGACCAGATCGTCGCCGTAGCGCAGGACGTAGTAGCGGAGTTCGCCTGCGGGGACGGTGAGCGAGGCGGTCCGGGCCAGGTCACGGGCGGTGTCACCGACGGGGGTCCAGGGGTTATCCGGAGAGACTTGGTAGAGGGTGATGAACTTGCCCTGGGGGAGGCCCGAGAGGTCCCAGGTCAGGGTCAGGGGCTGGTCGGCGGCGGCCTGGGCCGCGAAGAGGAATTCGGCGGTTTCGCCGGGCTGCTGGTATTTGGCCGCGAAGGAAAGCGCGAGGTCGGCGCTGACGAGGCTGGCCTCGCCGGGTCCGGGGAAGGGGCGCAGGACATCGAGCCCTTCGACCCAGTCGCCCTCGGCGGCCAGGTGCATGCCGAAGGTCAGGATCGTCGGGTCGGCATCGCCCGCGCGCAGGGTCGCGGCCCATTCCGGAGCCACAAAGCCATAGGTGGCGGTGAGGGTAACGGCCTGGTTGCGCATGGTGAAAGTCGTTTCTCGTTCCGCGACGTTGCCCACCAGGGACAGGAAGGCCGGATGGGAGGCGGTCCAGCCGGCAAAGTAGCGGCCGATGGAAGGCAGGTTCCCCTGGATTACCACGACCTCGCCTTCGGGATAGTTGCCGCTGCCGGAACCGTTCACGACCGTGAGCGGATAGGTGATTTGCTCGTATTGGGCAATGAACTCTTGGTTGCCGACGCCGACGGTGGCGGGGATTTCCGCATCCCAGCCGGTGTGGGTATAGCCTGCGGCCGGGGTGACGGTTGGCGCGGCGGGGGCGTTCTCCCCGTAGGTGACATTGAGAACCACATCCGGGGTACCGTTTTCCAGTGATCCGTGTTCGCCGGGCCGGAAGGTCCAGGTGTAGGTGTTGGGCGCGTAGGTGGCGGTGAACTCGAGGTTTCCTACGCCGATGGTGGCGGGTATCTCAGCGCTCCAACCCGTGTGGGTGTAGCCCGCGTCCGGAGTGACGACAGGCGCGGCGGGGGCGGGTTCGCCGAAGGTGACGTTGAAGACCACATCGGGGTCGCCGTTTTCGAGGGTGCCATGCTCGCCGGGCCGGAAGGTCCAGGTGTAGGTGTTGGGCGCGTAGGTGGCGGTGAACTCCTGGTTCCCTACTCCAATGGTGGCGGGGATAACCACATCCCAACCGGTGTGGGTATAGCCTGCGGCCGGGGTGACGGCGGGCGCGGCGGGTGCGGGTTCGCCGAAGGTGACGTTCATGACCACATTCGGCTCGCCGTTCTCGATACTCCCATGTTCGCCGGGGTGGAAGGTCCAGGTGTAGACGTTGGGCGTGTAGGTGGCGGTGAACTCTTGGTTGCCGACGCCTATGGTGGCGGGGATCGCCACATTCCATCCGGTGTGGGTATAGCCCGCGTCGGGGGTGACGGCCGGCGTGGCGGGGGCGTTCTCGCCGTAGGTCACATTCATGACCACATTCGGCTCGCCGTTCTCCAATGCACCATGCTCGCCAGGCCGGAAGGTCCAGGTGTAGGTGTTGGGCGTGTATTCGGCGGTGAACGCCTGGTTCCCGACGCCGACGGTGGCGGGGATCACCGCATTCCAGCCGGTGTGGGTGTAGCCTGCGTCCGCGATGACTGCGGGTGCGGCGGGGGCGTTCTCCCCGTAGGTGACATTGAGAACCACATCCGGGGTACCGTTTTCCAGTGATCCGTGTTCGCCGGGGCGGAAGGTCCAGGTGTAGGTGTTGGGCGTGTATTCGGCGGTGAACGCCTGGTTCCCGACGCCGACGGTGGCGGGGATCACCGCATTCCAGCCGGCATGGCTGTAGCCCGCGTCCGGGGTGACGGTTGGTGCGGCGGGGGCGGGTTCGCCGTAGGTGACGTTGAGGACCACGTTCGGGTTGCCGTTTTCGAGGGTGCCATGCTCGCCAGGGCGGAAGGTCCAGGTATAGGTGCTGGGAGCGAAATGGGCGCGCAGGTCCAGGTCGGCGGCGACCGCGAGGACGGTCAGGGGATTGTCGGTGCTGTAGTCGGCCCCGTCGCGGGTCCATTTGACGAAGTGGTGGCCAAGGGGCGGCAGGGCCTCGACGGGTGCGGCGTTGTGGCCGAGGACGATGTTCTGGACGAGAGTTCCAGCCAGCGAGGCATCGGGGGTGTCATCGAGCAGGAAACGGAGTTGGTAGACGGGGGGATCGACGGTGGTGAAGGCGAGGGTGGTGTCGGCAGCGATGGCCGGGTTGCCGCCGCTGCCGGTGAACGCGCCCGCCTCGAGGTGGATGCAATACTGGGTGGCATAGCCGAGGGGATTGGCGAAGGTGAAGGTGGCGGTGCCGCCGGCTAGGTCGGCGCTGGTGGCGGGGATGGTTTCGACGAGGTCGCCGCCGACGGTGCGGAGGAAGAGGTTGGTGTCGGCGGTGGGGGTGACGGGGCATTGGAAGGTGAGGGTCAGGCTGGCGTCGATGGCGACCTGGGTGGCGTCGGGGACCGGCAGCGATTCCACCAGCAGGGGCACGGTTGCCTCGTGGGCACCGAGATCGGCGGCGCTGCCGAAGGGCCGGGTTTCGCCGCAGGCGTCGGTGGCGGTGCCGCCGGTGGCGGCATCGATGGCGGCGCTGAAGTGTCCCAGGCTCATGGTCGGGACCGGACCGCCGTTGGCGGCGAGGGGGGCGAGGCGCGGATCGCCGTCGCGGCAGGTGGCATCCCCGTAGCCGCCACCCTGGACGAGGCAGAATTGGATGTTCCCGTCGGCGATGGTGCCGGTGATGCCGTGGCCGCCGCCGTTGCCGTGGAGGATGCAGTTCAGCAGGGTGGGATCGAGTTCGCTTTCGTCGAGCAGGGCACCGCCGTCGTTGCTGCTGAAGGTGCAGTGGACGAAGCGGGCGGGGCTGGCAGCGGTGTTGCGGACGGCACCGTCCGGATTGGCGGTGAAGGTGCAGTTGAGGAAGACGGGGGCGCTGTCCTGGTTGAGGACCGCCGGGCCGTCGAGGTTGGCGGAGAAGGTACAGGCTTCGACGAGGGGCTCCGCCCCGTCGAGATTGGCGAGGGCACCGCCCTGGTTGGCGGTGAAATGGCAGTTGCGGATGGTGGGGGAGGCCCCGAGGTTGAGCATGCCGCCGCCGGGTTCGCCGCCGTCGGCGTTGCCGCCAGTGATGGTGAAGCCGTCGAGGATGGCGGTCGCGTCGATCCCGGCGGGATTGCGGAGGACGTGGTAGGCGTTGCCGCCGGAGAGGATCGTCGGATTGGCGGCGATGTCGCGTTCCGCGCGGGCGGTTTCGGTGCCGGCGAAGCCGCCGTAGACGGCCACGCCGGATTTCAGAACAAAGGCGTCGGTGCGGTTGCCGCCGGGGGCATACTGCCCGGCCCGGACCCAGATTTCATCGCCGGGAATGGCGATGACAAGAGCGGTGGCGAGGGATTCGAGGGCCTGGTCCCAGGCGAGCCCGTCGTTGGCGTCGTCCCCGCCGGTGGCATCGACATGGAGGAGGATCGAGCCGCCCTCGACGCGGATTTGGCTGGTGTCGCCCATGCCATTCAGGGTGGTATTGAGATCGTTGCCCGCCGCGTCGCGGATGGTGCCGCCGTCGAGACCGAGGATTCCCAGTTCGATGCCGTCCGCGCGGTCGGCGGCCTGGACGGTGTAGCGGAAGACGAGCTGGGTTTCGGTCGAGGTGTCGGGGTCGTAGTCGGCGGCAACCGTGCCCGTGTCGAGGACGATGCCGAGGGTGGGCGTGCCGGTGACGGCGACGGCTTCGCTGGTTCCGAGGGTGAAGATCAACACGTTGCCGAAGCGGTAGAGGGCGGCGGCGGGAACGGCGACCGCCTGCACGGCGGGGGCGATGCCGTCGAGGTGGAAAAAGGGACTTTCGGTCCAGGTGGAAACGAGTTCTCCGGCTTCGGCCCGCACCCGGTAGCGGACCTGGTCGTCGATGCCGCCGGGGAGGGTGTGGGGCTGGTCGGCGGGAATAGCCGTCCAGTCGTCGCCGTCGTGGAATTCGAGGGCGTAGGCGATGGCGTCCCCGTCGGCGTCGGTCGCCTCGCCCCAAGCGGGGGTCAGGTCGGTGCCGCCGCGGACGAGCTGGTCGGCGGCGGGGGCGGTGAAGGCACTGGGCGCGGTGGGCAGGCGGTCGCCGCGGACGGCGTTGGAATCCAGGCTGGCGGCGGTGCCGAAGACGGCGCGGACCCGATAGTGACAATGGCTGCCGGTCGGCAGGTCGGCAAGGACGAGAGAGGTGGCGGTGCCCATGTCGCGGTTGTCGTAGCCCTCGACGAGGGTGGCGAAGGTGTCGCTGGTGGCCACATCGAGCCGGTAGCCGTCGGCCCCGGCCACCGGGTTCCAGTTGGCGGTGAAGCCGGTGGTGGTGGGGTCGGTGGCGGGGAGCGCGAGGGGCGCGGTGGTGCCGATGCCTTGCAGATCGAGGGAGAAGGGACTCTGGAACACGTCGTTGGCGACGAGTTGGAAGACGGCGGCATGGGGGCCGTTGGCGTCGGGATCGAAGCGGAGGTCGAAGGTGGTGGAGGCGGCGGGGGCGACCACCGTGTCGGCGACGAAACCGCTGATAGTGAAGGCATCCGTTTCGCCCAGAGTGGTATTGGTCAGGACGAGATCGCGGTTGCCGAGATTGGTGACGGTGAGGGTGAGCGAGGCGGCCGGGGCGGCCAGATCGAGACCACCGAAATCAAGTTCGCCGGCGACGGCGAGGATGGTCTCCCCCTGTTTGACCTGGAGCAGTGGGCCGGTACGTTCCCCCCGGATGGCGAAGGTGTAGGCGGCGGCGTTGCTGAGGACGGTGACGGTGGCGGTGTGGGCACCGAGGGAATTCGGTGCGTAGGCGATGGTGAAGGGGGTGGACTCGCCGGGGGCGAGGCTGGTCGCGGCGGGAGGGACGGAGACGGAGAAATGGGCCGAATCCTCGGCGACCGAGGCGATGGTCAGTTCGTCGGTGCCGAGGTTGTGGATGTGGAAAACCTGGCTGGCGCCGGTGGTTTCGCCGAAGTCGGTGCCGTCGGCGTCGGCGGGGGTGGTGTCGCCGTTGGCGATGGTCAGCCCGTTGCCCCGGAGGCTGATTGTCGGGGCGGGGGTGAATCCGGCCACGGTGTACTTGGCCTGGAGCCAGGCCTTGACCAAGGCGTCTTCGGCATCGCTGAGCTGCCGGTCGTAGACCAGCAGTTCGCCGATTTCCCCGGCATACCAGCCGCTGACGGAGGTTCCTTGCCGGGCAAGACGGATCGGGCCGATGCCATAGCCACTGCTGAGACGCTTGGAATCCACTTGGGCCGCATAGGCGGCGGGGGCACCGCCCCCCGGTTCGGCAAAATAACCGTTGATGGCCCAGTTCGGAGCGGTGTAGTCGTTCACCGCGCCGTTGAGGCAGGCCAGAAGGCGCTGGTAGTTGCCGCCCGCCACCTCGTCTCTTTCGGAAAGAATGTAGGCAGTGACGGCTCCGAGTTCGGCGCGGATCGAGGGGGTGATGAAGGTGGTGGAGGTGCCGTCGAAGACGAAGGCGGGGCGGCCGCTGATGGCCTGCTCGCGCCAGACGGGGGAGCCGGCGTCGGTGGCGGCATGGTTGCCCAGGCCGCTCGAATCGGGCCAGGTGGCGCTGGCCTCGCCGTCGGCGAGAGTGCCCGCCAGACTCGAAGCGTCGAGACGAAGGACAAGCCCGTCGGTCACGGGCAGGGGCGGCAGGTCGTCGTCCAGAATCGTGCAGGTGGTTTCATCGGTGCCGAGAGTGGCGTTGGCCGGATTGGCGAGGACGAGTTTGAAATCCTTGCGGTAGATTTCGACTCTGTAGTCGTCGAGGAGCGCGACCTCGACATCGGCGCTGGTCTCGCCGGCGGGGATGGTGACGGTCCGGGTCAGGGTGGTGTAGTCCGTCCCGGCCAGGGCGGTGCCGTCCTGGGTGGCGACCTCGACCGTGACATCCACCGGGCTGGCCTGGCTGAGCTGGATGGTGAAGACGGCGGGGCCGCTGCCTTCCTCGACCGTGAAATCAGCCGGGGCCTGGACTTGCGGGAGGGCGCGTTCCCCCTGGATGGCGAAGGTGTAGGAGCCGTCGTTGCTGACGACGGTGACAGTGGCGGCCTGAACACCAAATACAGTCGGAGCGAAGGCGATGGTGAAGGGAGTGGACTCGCCGGGAGCGAGGCTGGTTTTGGCGGGAGGGACGGAGACGGAGAAATGGGCCGAATTTTCGGCGACCGAAGAAATGGTCAGCTCGTTGGTGCCGAGGTTGTGGATGTGGAAGACCCGGCTGGTGCCGGGCGTCTGGCCGAAGTCGGTGCCGTCGGCGATCTCGGGGGTGGTGTCGCCGTTGGCGATGGTCAGCCCGTTCCCCTTGAGACCGATTTTCGGGGCAACGGTGAAGCCGGAGACGGCGTATTTGGCCTGGAGCCAGGATTTGACGAGGGTGTCCTCGGCGTTGCTGAGATAGCGGTCGTAAACCAGCAGTTCGCCGATTTCCCCGCCATACCAGCCGCTGGAAGAAGTGGCTTGGCGGGCGATCCGCACCGGGCCGATGCCGCGATTACTGGCGTAGCGCTGGGTACTGAGCCGGGCAGGATAGGCCAAAGTGATGCCGCCGTCGCCCCGGAGAGGGTCTAGGTTCCAGTTTGGCGCGGTGCTATCGTTGGCGGCTCCGCTGTTGGAGGCAGCGAGGCGCTGGTAGGTGCCACCACTGGGTGTGTCTGTCTCGGAAATCAAATAGACGGTGACGGGTCCGGCTTCGGGTCGGATCGAGGGGGTGAGGAAGGTGGTGGAGGTGCCGTCGAAGACGAAGGCGGGGCGGCCGTTGATGGCCCGTTCGCGCCAGACGGGGGAACCGGCGTCGGTGGCGGCATGGTTGTTCAAGCCGCTCGAATCGGGCCAGGTGGCGCTGGCGGCGCCGTCGGCGAGGATGCCGATCTGGCTCGATGCGTCGAGATGGAGGACGAGCCCGTCGGTCACGGGCACGGGAGGCAGGTCGTCGTCCCGGATCGTGCAGGTGGCGGCGGGAGTGGCGATGGTGGCGTTGTCCGGGTTGTCCAGAAGCAGCCGGAAGGTTTCGAGATAGGCTTCGGTCGCGAGGTTGTCGAGGATGGTGACATCGACGGCGGCGCTGGTCTCGCCGGCGGGGATGGCGACGGTCCGGGCCAGGGCGACATAGTCCGAGCCGGCCAGGGCGGTGCCGTTCTCCGTGGCGACCTCGACGGTGGTTTCCAGGGTGCTGACCGGAGAGAGGACGATGGTGAAGGTGGCGGTTCCGTCGGCTTCGCCCACCTCGATGTCCGCGACGGTGAGGACGGGGGTGGTGCTGACGGTTTCGGTGGCGGGCGACCAGGCTTCGATGCCGTTGCCGGCGGCATGCCAGCGGTAATGGACGAGGCTGAAGGGAGGGAGGCCGGCGACCGGGACGGCGACCGGGCCGATGGCTTGCAGGGTCGGGCCGACGGCATGGTCCCAGACCTCGGGGTCGGTGCCGCCGTCGCTGGTTCCCCAATAGAGAGTCACCTGGGATTCGACGCCCAGCAGCTCGGCTCGGAAGGTGCCGGAGGTGGTGGTGGCCAGTTCGACTCCGTCGCCGAGAACCATCGGCCCGACGAGGGTGGTGAAACTGCCGGTGGAGTCGGTCCAGTCCTCGCCTTCCTCGTTCCAGATCAGCCAGCGGTAGAAATAGGTGGTGACGGGCAGCAACCCGGTCAGTTCGGCGCTCAGGTGGCCGATGGCGACGGCACCGAGTTCGACATGGTGTTCCCAGGCTTCGGGCATCATGCCCCCGTCCTTCGTACCCCAGAAGAGGGTGGCCTGGCCAGCCCGGTTGGCGAGGGCCGCGTTCAGGATGGCGGAGCGGTGGGTGAGCTGGGGGGTGCCATCCTTGACGTTAGGAAGGAAGGAGGCGCGGCGGGCGAGCTGGTCCTCGTAGAGGGATTCCGGATAGAGCCGGTCGCCGGTGCCGATGAGTTCGCTCCAGTCGATGGGGGCGGTGTCCACGGTGTCCATCGTGGTGAGCACCACGGTGCTGGTTGGCCCCGAGGTGCCGATGACGTAGCCGTAGCCGAACTGGCGGGACTCGACCACCTTGTCGGAGCGGGCGGCGGTGCCGTAGGTGTTCCAGAAGACGTTCTGGGTGCCCGCGTGGCCGTGCTGGTTGGAGCCACCCCCGTAGGGGCGGAAGCGGCATTCCAGAAAATCGCCGTCCATCAGCATGGTGTCGAACAGGTTGCCGATGCTCAGGTACATGTGGAAATCGCTGGCGTAGCGGGGGACCCGCCCGGCCGAGCGGTGGACCACGTTGCCGTTGGCCCCGGCACACTTGAAGTCGTAGTTGTGGCGGGTGCGGAAGACCTCGCAGGCGGTCATCAGGCAGTCGTTGGCGTCCTGGAAGGAAAGGCCGTAGCCGTTGCCGCCGCCGCCGTTGTACTGGGTCCGCCCCACGGCGCAGTCGGCGAAGGTGACGAAGCGGGAACTCGAGATCTTGGCGACGTTGGAAAGCATGTGCAGATCGCCAGTGTTGCTGGCGGGGCGGTAGGTGTTCACCCGGCGCATCCAGCCGTCCCAGACGTGGTAGAAATGGACGAAGTGGGAGCCGTGGACGTCGTAGGCGGGATTTCCTTCGGTGTTGTAGTCCTCTTCCCCCCAGCCGTCGATGCCATGTTGGTAGAGTGCCCAGCCAGGGGCGGGGTGCTGGCGGTTGCCGATGGCGAGGTCCTCGATGCCGACTTCGCGCAGGAAGGGGGCGCAGAAGTAGAGTCGGGAGTTGTCGCGGGTCTTGAGCGGATAGCGGATCGGGGTGTCGATGGTGACGGTTTTCGCGGCGGGATCGACGGCCATGACGCGGCGGAAGAAGAGGGGGCCGGTAGGCGACGAGGTGCTGGCGGTCCAGTAGCTGCCCATGCCGTGCTCGTCGATGAAGCCCTGGGTCCAGTCGGAGCGGAGGACGACGCGGTCGCCGGCGGCGATGCCGTCCACGCTGTCGAGTTCGATGACGGTGGCGCGGTTGGGCGCGTCGGCGGTGAGAGTGCGCGTGGTGTTGGCCAGGGGGGTGAGGACGTAGCCGGTGTCGGGGCGGACGAGGATGATGTTGGCGCTGCGGACGTAGGTCGAGGTGTTTTCGAGGAAGGTCTGGTCGCTGCCCGCGCCGCGCAGGACGGTGCGGGGATGGCGGATGCGGAGCGCCCAGCTCTGTCCCTGGGGGAGGGAGATGAGGTAGGTTCCCGCCGGGAGAAAGACCACGCCGCCGCCGCTCTGGCCGACTTCGTCGAGGGCCTGCTGGATGGCGGCGGTCGAGTCGAGGGTGCCGGTTTTGTCCGCGTTGTAGGGCGCTTGGGTGGCATCGACCACGGGTCCGGGGGGCGAGTCGGGGATGGGTTCCTGGCCGGCGTGGTAGCCCGCATAGCCGAAGTCGTGCAGGAAGCGGCCCTGCGGGTCGGTGTCCTGCGGGTCCCAGCCGAAGGGATAGAGGGCGCTGCGCACTTTGCCCGTGCCCTGGACGGCGAAGGTGTAGGGGCTGTTGTCGATGTCGTTGTTCTGGATGGTCAAGGTGGCGGTGCGGAGGCCGACGGCGGCGGGGGAGAAGGCGATCTGGAAGGTGGTGGAATCGCCTGCCGGGATGGTGGCTGCGGGCAGCACCGCGACGGTGAAGTCCGCCGCGTGGGTGCCGCTGACCGCGACCAGGGGCGTGCCGGTGAGGCCGAGCTGGGCGCTGCCCGGATTGCGGATGGTGAAGGTGCGGACGCTGGCCGGATCGCCGACGGCGGCGGGGCCGAAGTCGGTGTGGTCGGTCAGGCTGGGCGTCGTGTCGCCGTTGGCGATGGTGGTTCCGTTGCCCAGGACTAGAATCTGGCGCTGGGGGCCGATGTCGGCGAAGGCGATGTTCTCGAAGCCCGGGACAAGCAGGGCGGGGCTGTCGGCGGCCAGCGCCATGTTGAGGTTCGCCTCGTCCACGAACAGCGGCGAGCAGACCTGGAGATTGTCGGCGATGGTGGCGTAGTAGCTGAAGGCGTTGTCGGAGGTGTACTGGAGCCCGTTGGTCAGATTGCAGTAGACGTTGCGGGCCAGGACCGAGCCGCCGGGGGTGAGCCAGCCATTGGCCTTGTTGTAGGCCTGGCCATAGTCGTCGGGAATGGCGGCGCACTCGGGATAGGCGGCGGTCCAGATGGCGCTCCGGTAGTCCAGTTGGCGCAGCTTGTGGAGCAGGTCCCAGCTATCCTGGGCGCGGGCGTTGATGTTGGCATAGGCCCAGCCGGTGCCCCGGCTGTCGGCCGCCACGCCGTCGCCGCAATCCTTCATGATGTTGTTGGTGAGGATGCTGTCCCGCCCGCCGCCGTGCTGGATGGCATGCCCGGTGATTTTGTACAGGATGTTGCCGTGGACGGTGACGCCGCTGACCACATCGTCCAGATAGATGCCGTGGACGCCGTGGCCTTCGAAACTGGAGGAGATGTCGTGGACGAAATTGTAGGACACCTCGCTGCCCCGGCCCCCCCAGTCGCGGCCGGTGTAGATGGCCCCCGCGTCGGAGCTGAACCGGCAGACGTTGTGGATGAGATTGCGCTTCACCGAAACCCGGTTGCCGTTGAAGAGAATGGCGGTGTGGGGCGCGTGCCAGATATGGTTGTTCTCGACGATGAATCCGCAGCCGGTCGGGCGCACGGCGGGGGCGTAGGTCCAGCACCAGCGGCCGAAATGGTGGATGTCGCTGTTGGTGACGAAGTTCAGGGCGTCGGTCAGGCTGTTCCGGTCGCCGCCGTTGAGCTTGGCGCCGCCCGAGCCGGTCTGGTAGATGCGGCAGTCGTCCAGGCCGTTTTGAGTGCCCGCCACGATGGCGGCATTGGTGCCGCAGTTGCGCAGGACGCAGCGCTCGATCCGGTTGCCCGTGCCGGACTCGATCCGCACCAGTTCGCCGCGGGTACACTCGAAGACGAGGTCCGCGAAGCGCAGATGACTGGCGCCGGCGATCCGGAACAGGGGCGCGTCGTTCAGGGACACCTCGATGTCCGCCCCCGCCAGCGGAGTGACGGGCCAATAGTAGAGGACGCCGGTGGTGCGGTTCAGATACCATTCGCCGGGGAGATCGATTTCCTCGAGGAGATTGTAGAAGTAGTAGGGTTGGTTGGCCTTGGTGCCGTAGGTGTGCGTGCCGTCCAGGGTGACGGTTTTGGTGGCGGTGTTGATGCCGGAAATGGCCAGATGCTCGTCGGCCCACATGTGGAACCAGTAGCCGTGGGCCCAGGGGGCTTCGGCCTGGGTCCAGCGTCCCGGACGGGTGCCGCTGTAGGTGAACTGGGTGGTGGAGACGGCGGTGACCAAACGGACGAATTCCTCGCCGTTGGGCCAGCGGGCCAGTTGCTGGGGCTGGTTGTCGACGAAGAGTTCGAGGGCGCCCAGGACCCCGTCCTTGCCAAATCCCCGCCGCAGCAGCGAGCCGAAATTCGTGATGCCGTTGGCGGCGAGGTCGGCCTTCACCACCTGGCCCCGGGCGGCGGCGTCCAGCCGCGCCCAGACGGGGTCGGCGTCGGTCACGGGCGAGAACCAGGCGGCATCGAGGCGGCGGCCGCCGGTGAGGCGGACTTCCTCGCCGGGATAGCCCCGGTAGACGACAGGGGCGCTGGCGGTGGCGGCATGGGTCTGGTCGAAGAGGACTTGCGCGCCGATTTCGTAGCGTCCGCCGCGCAGCCAGACGGTGATGCCGCCGGCTGGCTCGACGCCGAGTTGGTAGAAATTCGCCACGGTGTCGCGGGCCTGCTCGATGGTGGCGAAGGGGGCCTCGATGGTGCCGAGGTTGGCGTCGTTGCCGCCGGGAGCGACGTAGTAGTCGCGGAACACACTGTGCAGGGTGCAGGTGCCGGAGACCACGCCGTCGCCGAACACTTTGAGGGTGAATTGCTTGGGCGGTCCGGGGGTATGGTTGGCCAGGATGGGGACGGCGACGGTGGCGGAGGTCTGTTCGGCGGGGATGACGAGGGTGCCGGCGCGGCTTTCGTAGTCCAGGCCGGCCAGGGCCGTGCCGTCCGCCGTGGCGTAGTCGATGGATAGGTCGCTCCCCCAGGGCTGGGATAGGCTGATGGTGAAGGTGGCCGTCGGGCTGTCCCCGCCCTGGTAGGCGGTGCAGTCCGCCACGGTGATGTCGGGGGGGGAGGTGCGGAAGGACAGAGGCTCCTGGGAAAAGACAAGTCCCGCCGCATTGTTGGCCGCGAAGCGGGCGTAGAAGGTGGTGTCGGCGGGCGGTCCGGTCAGGGTGATGGACTGGGGGAGGGACTGGCCCGACTGGCCGGTGGAAACCACGACCATGGCGGGCCAGTTCGTGGTGGTGCTGCCGCCGTCGGAGAATCCCAGATACAGCCGGACTTCGGTCGGCGAGTTGCCGGAGGAATCGAGCATGCCGGAGAGGGTGACCTCGCTGGCGCTCAGGCCCGAGACTGCCAGCGCCCGCACCGTCGCCGTGCCGTTGTGGGTGTAGGTGGCGGGGGCGATGCTGTACTTCTGTTCGAGGTAGGCACCGACCTTGCCGCGCTCGATCGTGGTGAGCTGGCGGTCGAAGAGGATGATTTCGGCGATGTCGCCGTCGAGATTGTTGCCGGTGACCGACATGGACATGGCGGCGAAGGTCAGATTGTTGATGGTGCGCCCGCTGTCCGCACCGACGCGGAAAACCTGGGGGGAAAAGACAACTGGGGTGCCGCCGCTGTTGGGTCGGCTGTTTTGCCAACTGGCGCCGGAATAGTCGTTGGCGTCGTAGCTGTTCCGGGCGGAGACGAGGCGCTGCCAGTTGGCCCCGTTGGCGGTTGGTCCCGCCGCCACCATGTAGAGGTCGTAGCCGCCGGTTGTGCCGCGCAGGTCGCCGACCACCAGGTTGTTGTCGTCCCCGTCGAAGCGGACCGCCGGGCGCCCGCCAATGGCGTTGGCGGCATAGGCGGGGGTGCCGTTGGCGCCGACGGGCGCGCCGTCGTGCCCCAGGCCGG
>LVAZ01000453.1 GCA_001603055.1 Victivallales bacterium Lenti_02 | reverse complement strand
GCCGTCGAGGTCGCCGCCGACGCCGATTTCGCCCCCGCCCTGCGCCGCCTGCTTACCGACACGACGGCCCGCGCGGAACTGGCCCGCCGCTCCCGCGCGGTGGTCGACAGCCAGCGCGGCGCCATCGACCATACCCTCGATCTGGTCCTGCCACTCGTCCGGAGCTGAATCATGAAACGCCTCTGCCGCCTGCTGCTCGTCCTGGCCGCCCTGCCCCTCCTCGCCGCCGAGCGCAGCGACAAGCAGGGGGGCATCTGCTTCCGGGCGGACGACAACCACACCCCGGCCAAGTGGAACGAGCTGCGCGCCGTCTTCGACAAGCACGGCTACAAGCTGGGGGCCTCGCTGAACCTGCTGAGCGGCGTGTCCCGCCCCGGCTTCGTCGAGTTCGTCCGCGATCTCCAGGCCGGGGGGCACGAGGTGATGGACCACAGCCCCATCCACCGCGTCTTCCAGCTCTGGCTGGCCAGCGAGGAGGCGGCGAACGCCTATGCCGGGAAGCCGGGGGTGAGCCACACCGCCGGGCGCAACGTGTATTTCCGCTACCGCATCCAGCCGGTGCGCTCGGCCCACACCGGCGAAGCGGTGGTCGCGGGCAAGACCTTCCGCCCCGCCGATCCGGACGCCTTCAAGAACTGGCAGGGGGTCCCCTTCCTGCTCTTCCAGGACGACCCCGAGACCGCCTGGCTGCTCGCCCGGAACAAGGAGGGGGAATTCGAGCTGCGCGATTTCTGGGGCGGCGACACGGTGGACCTCGGCCCCGAACGCACCCGCGCCTACCGCCGTCTCTGCAAGGAGGATATCCGGGTCGACCACGAGGCCCTGCGCCTCCAGGCCCAGCTCGTCCGCGACCTCTGCGACCAGCACGGCATCGAACGTCTCACCACCTGGATTCAGCCCGGCGGCAACGAACCCACCGTCTGGGCGGACGATCTCGCCGCCGTCCTCGGCAAGGAGTTCGGCTACACGGCGGGCGCCGTCTACCCCGACAGCGCCATCAAGTGCTTCAACGAGCCCGACCCCCGGGGCGACCGCCGCTTCGCCATGCAGTGGGGGAATTTCGACGAGGAGAAGCGGGACCTGGAATGGAACAAAGCCCGCATCGCCGACGGCGTGGCCCGCCGCCAGGTGCTGGTCGGCCACAGCCATCTGGGCGGAGCCGCCGACCTCGGCGGCTGGCAGGGAACCCTCGAACGCACCGACGCCATCCTCGCCTGGTGCCGCGAAACCGGCATCCCCGTCCGCACCATGCGCGAATGGGCCGACATTCTCTACACCCAGCCCACCGATCCCAACGTGAACATCTTCCCCGATCTCGGCACCGACCGCGACGGCAACGGGCGGCCCGACGGCCTCAGCCTCGGCTACGGGGTGAGCGTCGGCAAGGACGACGCGGGATTCTGGCTCGAAGCCACCCGGACCGGCGCCGTCTGCACCGTCCACGATCTGGGCGGGCTGGAGAAGGGTGCCAACGAGTTCGCCGTCGAGCTGGCGGCGGGCGCGGGCGCGACCCTCGAGGTGGCCGTGACCTTCCGCGAAGCCCCCAAGGCAACGCAGCGCCTCGCCCTGGTCCCCGCCGGGCCGAACCGCTACGCCGCCACCATCGAGGTTCCCCCCGAAGCCGCCCGCGCCACCATCGTCCTCGAAGCCGCGAACGTCAGCGCCCCCCTCCGCCTCCGCCAGCCTACCTTCCGCCAGCCCGGACCGGCCGGGGAGTAGGGCTTCCGGCTTTCGCTGGGGGCAAGGATTCTACTCGGCGGGGACGAGGATGGCCTCGGGGCTGGGGGCGAGCAGGGGGGGGATGCCGCGCAGGTCCACCGCATGGTCCTCCCAGGCGATGGTGGCGGGACGGCTGAGGCGCAGGCACCAGACTTCGCCGGCGGCGGGCGGGGTTTCGCGCAGAATCTCGAACTGGTGGGTCTGCACCACATCGTCGGCCTCCTGGACCACCGCCCCGGCGGAATCGAGCAATTCGGCGCGGACGGCCTCGCCCATGCCCTCGCCCGCCACGCGCACGGCGAATTCGCGGGTGCCTGCGGGGACGTGGAAATAGTAGTCGCCTGCGGAATGGATGAGGCGGACGGGGCCGCCTTCGCCCGCCAGGCAGGCGGGATGGGTGCTGGCAATCAGCGCCATGCGGTTCTGGCGGGCGTCCACCGCGACCCGGTAGACCCCGCTGGCCGGAGCGCGGAACGTGATGGTGCCCTCGCCCTGGAAGGGGATTTCTCCCTGCTGGACCGCCGCGCCGTCCGGCCCGGTGACGACCACCGGGGCGGGATTGCCCTGGTAGCGTCCCACCTGGGCGTGGCGCAGGCCGAGGGAAACCTCGTCCCCGGCCTGGGCGTGGAGCAGATAGGCCCCGGTCCGGCGCAGCCAGGCATGGCCGAAGGCGCACTGCGCGGGCGTGGGCTCGCCCAGTGGCCGGAAGGACTTGCCCGCGAGCGAAACTCGCGGAATGGCCCGCATGGCCGTCACCGGCAGCCATTCGGCCAGCCGCTCCTTGGTCAATTCCACCGGCACACGTTCGCCGTCCCGTTCGAGAACGAGGGTGCCACCGATGCCGGCGAGGGGCACGCCGCCGCCCCGGTCGATGTAGATCATCGGGGTGCGGGCGACGGGATCGACCAGGATGCAGTTGGCGAAGGTCACGCCGCCCACGGGCTGGTCCGAGTGCTGGCCGCTGGCGAAGGCGATGGGCGGAGCCTCGCCCGCCACCAGCGTGCAGTCGGTCAGGGTGAGCAGCGAGCGGTTGGCCGGTTTGCTCACGTTCAGCACCGCCGGTTTGGGCGAGGCGAAGGTGCCGCCGACGATCTCGACGGTGCCGTCCACCGCCAGCTCGGGGCTGTCGCCGGTGGTCAGGGCGAAGGCGGACCCGCGATTGTTGGCGGCGCGGCAGTTCTCGAAGCGCACCGAGATCGGCTCGGAGGTCGCGTTCAGGGGCCGCAGGTAGAGCACGTAGCCGCAGCCGTTGTTGTCCTCGCTGAGGCAGTCGCGCATGACCACGTTGACCAGCCGCTCGCCGGGGTGGTTGGGCTCGAAGTCGATGCCGGCCTGGGGCGCGGTGCCGCCGGTGCCGCGCATGATCGTGTTCGCGATGAGCAGGTTCTCGGCGGTGATGACGCTGATCCCCTGCCGGTAGTTGCGGTCGCAGACCACGTCGCGGATGACGATGTCCTTGTTGGTCACGCCGCGCGTCGCGGTGCCCAGATAGATGCCGTCGCCCCCGCTTTCGGCCAGCGTCAGGCCAAGCACCTGGACATTCGTGCAACTGCGGATGGCGAGGCAGTGCCGCCATTCGGCCTTTTTGTAGAGTTCGGGATTGTCGTAGTCGGCCCGGCGCATGCGCAGGGTGGCCCCGTAGCCGCGCAGCACGATGTTCTCGCGGTTCGCCGCCGTGAACAGGCTGTCATTGGTACCCTTGAACTCGCCCTCCTTGGCGCGGACCTCGACGCCTGCCGCGAAGACGATCTCCTGGTTGCTGGCGAGTTTGATGGGACGGACGGTCCACGGCGCGCCGACTTGGTCCACGGTCAGCTTCGGGACGCCCGAGTCGATGGCGGCCTGGAGCGACGCGGTGGCGTCGGCCGGGTCGAAGCCCCACCAGGAGGCCAGGGCCTCGGCCCGCTGCCCGGCGGCCACCTCGGCCACGGCGGCCGCGTTGGCGGGCCGGGCCTCCTGCCCGTGCGCCAAGGTCAGCAGCAGCCCGCACACAAGAGAGACACGGACGGCGGAGATTCCGATCATCGCTTGGGTCCTCCTGATCCAGTTGCAACCGGTTCCGGCCCCGCCGCGCCAGATCAGCGGATGGGGCGGACCATCACATTGCGCACGTCGATCCAGCCTTGATTGACCTGGAAGGCGATGCCGCCCTCGGCGGGCAGGCCGGCCAGTTCGGGATAGTCGGCGAGGCGGATGTCGAGCAGCACATGGTCGTCGAAGACCACGCGCAACTGGCCGCCCTCGCAGACGGCTTCGATCCAGAACCAGCGGCTCGACCCGAAACGGGGGTGCTGGCTGGGCGGCACCACCCCGCGCAGCCCGCAGGCCGAGGTCTTGCCCACCGGGTCGGTGCGGTCCTCGTCCAGCGAAATTTCGAGGCCCGCGAGAACGCCGCCGACCTCCTGCGCGCGCAGGAACAGCGACGCCTCGGTGCGGTTGTCCACCCGGCACTCGAAGACCAACTGGAAGTCCTTCAACTTGCGCTCGCTGCGCAGGCTGCCGGGGCCGTCATGGCCGCCGAGGAGGACGCCGTGGTCGACGGTCCAGGGCGCGCCGGTGCCGGTCCAGCCTGCGAGGTCCTTGCCGTTGAAGAGCAATTCGTAGCCCTCGGCCTTCTCCTCGTCGGTGAGGAAGGCGGGCCAGGCGGGGATGGTCCGTTCGCCGCGCTGGATCATGGTGATGAGGGCCGAATCCTCGGTCTTGAGGGGCAGGACCACCCGTTTGCGGGCGCGGGCGGACTCGTAGGAGGCGAAGATGAGCTGGGTGGCGCGCAGGGCGTTGGCCGAGCAGAGGGTCGAGGTGCGGCCCTCGAACAGGCAGTCGATGGCGTCCACCAGATAGCGGGTGGTGTCGTCGCCGGGCACCGGGGGGAGACGGAGGGGGACATCCTGCCAGTCGGCCCCGGCCTTGAGCAGGCGCACCTTGCCGTGGGTGATGTCGATCATGCCTTTCGAGCCGATCACCCGGATTTCGGCGGGGGCGGCGGTGCCGTCGCCGGTGGTGAGCAGGCCGGAGACGTTGTTGGGCCATTTGATGTAGGCGAGGCCGGCGGTCTCGATGCGGGCGCCGAAGACGAGGCGGTCGTCGGCCAGATCGATCTGGCCCATGAGCCAGTCCGGATCGAGGTCGTGGTTGTAGAAGAGCATGAGGTCGAACCAGTGGGTGCCCCAGTCGAAGAGGTTCGAGCAGTTCATCTCCATGCGCTGGAGGGTGCCGATCTCGCCCTCGTCGATGAGGTCCCGGCCGAGGCGGAAGGTGCGGCCGAAGCGGCGCTGGTGGCTGAAGGTGAGGGCGATGCCCGCCGCCGTGCAGGCCTCGTGCATGCGCACGGCCTCGCCGAAGGTCGGCGACATGGGCTTTTCGGCGTTGATCAGGCGCGGCGGGTGGCTGGCCTGCACGCAGTCGAGGACGGTCGGACAGTGCAGGCTGGGCCAGAGGCACATGCTCACCACGTCCAGCCGCTCCTTGTCGAGCATCTCGCGGTAGTCCGCGTAGGCGCGGGCGAAGCCGAACCGCGCGGCCATGCTCTCGGCCGCGGGCAGATGGCGGTCGGCGCAGGCGACCAGCTCCGCGCGCGGGGATTGGGAATAGCCAAGGCCGTGCGCGTGCCCGCGCCCGCCGCAACCGATCACGCCGACTCGGACTTTCTCCATGGGATCGCTCCGTGTTCGAGACTGGGAAACTTCGCCAACCATACACGCCGCAACGCCCACCTCAACTCCCCGCCCGCACAAATCGGGGAACCGTTTCCCCCGCCTGCCGTCATAGGAAGAGAACCCCCAGCCAGGAGACCCAGCAATGCGGGAACATTCCGGACGCAATGTCGTGATTGTCGGCGCTGGCGCCGTGGGCGCCACCTTCGCCTATGCCTTGATGCTCGAGGGCGACGCCGAGGAAATCGTCCTCGTGGACCAGAACCAGGATTTGGCCAAAGGACAGGTCATGGACCTGGCCCAAGGGCGGCAGTTCGCCCGGCCAGTCCAGATTCGCGTCGGCACCGCCGGCGACTACGCGGGGGCGGACGTGATCGTGATCACGGCGGGGAGCGCCCAGAAGCCCGGCGAGTCCCGGCTCGATCTGCTCCAGCGCAACGCCCGCATCATCCGCTCGATCATGGGCGAGATCGTGGCCTGCGGCAGCCAGGCCGTGGTGGTGGTGGTCACCAATCCGGTGGACCTGCTCACCCAGATCGCGGTGCGCGCCGCCGGCGACGAGCGGCAGCGGGTCTTCGGCTCGGGGACCGTGCTCGACAGCGCCCGCTTCCGCGGCCTGATCGCCGAGCATTGCCAGGTGAACATCCACAATGTCCACGCCTACATCATCGGCGAGCACGGCGACAGCGAGGTCCCCGCCTGGTCCATGTCCAACATCGCCGGCGTCCCCGTCTGGGACCACTGTGGCGACTGCCGCCGCTGCCACGGCGAACTGCGCGACCCGGACAACCGCGCCCGGCTGGTGCAGCAGGTGCGCGACTCGGCCTACCACATCATCGGCTACAAGGGCGCCACCAACTTCGCCGTCGGCCTCGCCCTCGTCCGCATCGTCCGCTCGATCCTCCGCAACGAGCGCAGCGTGCTCACCGTCTCCACCGTCCTGGCGGGCGAATACGGCCTCCGCGACGTCTGCCTCAGCGTCCCCTGCATCGTCGGCCGCGACGGCATCGACCGCATCGTCGTGGGCAAACTCAGCCAGGAGGAGATGGACGGCCTCGCCCGTTCCGCCGACATCCTCCGCCAGCGTCTCCGCGAACTCGGGGAGTAGACCTTGCTCGAAACGCAACCGCGACCCCGGTGCCGGCTGGCGGCCAGGGAGGATAATGGCCCGCCTGGACGGTGCGGCCTATTCCGGTTTGCCGGGCCCCGCCGTCAGCCGAGTTTGCCGGCCACGGCGGTCTGGACCCGCTCGGCGAGTTCGTCGTAGGATTCCTCGCCGGGCTGGACGGGGGGGAGGAAGGTTACCTCGATGGGGCGGAACATGCGGGGCAGCCAGCGGCCGGCGGGCATGGCCTCGTAGGCGCCGCGGATGACCACCGGGACGATGGGGACGTTCAGCTCGCGGCCGAGGATGGCGAAGGTCCGCTTGAACTCGCCGAGCTGGCCGTCGCGGGAGCGGGTCCCCTCGGGGAAGATGATCACCTTGCGGCCGTCCTTGAGGACGGCGGCGAGTTTCTGGAGGGATTCCTTGAGGTTCCGGTTGATGTCGGTGAC
>LVAZ01000053.1 GCA_001603055.1 Victivallales bacterium Lenti_02 | reverse complement strand
TGCCCGGCAGCGGGGTCTACACCGGCGCGGTGGGCGCGTACCTGCTGGGGGTGAAGAAGCGCTCCTTCGCCTGGGCCAACGTGTTCGGCGTGGTGATCGCGGGCGCGGCGGTGACGGCGGTCGCTCTGCTGGCCACCAACGTGCCCTGGCTGAGCTGGATCATCAAACGCTGATGCGGGCAAGGTTGGACTCCGGCCTGCTTCGACCCTACATTGATGGGCTGTTTCAGGCGGGGCTTTCCGCCTGCTCCCCCAACAGCTAGGATGGCACGATGGCAGCCAGCGATCGGATTACTTGCGACTACCTGATTATCGGTTCGGGCCTGGCCGGTCTTTCCGCCGCGCTCAAGGCGTCCCGGCACGGGTCGGTGCTGGTGGTGACCAAGAACGAAGCGGCGGAGTGCAACACGCGCTACGCCCAGGGTGGCATCGCCTGCGTGATCGCCGAGGGGGACAGCTTCGAGGCCCATGTGCAGGACACCCTGGCGGCGGGCGCGGGCCTGTGCCGCGAGGACGTGGTGCGCGCCATCGTCGCGGCGGGGCCGGAACGGGTTCAGGAATTGCAGGAGTGGGGGGTGCATTTCACCCGCCGGGGCGAGGTCGAGGGCGATTTGCGCAAGGACGAGGCGCAGGACTACGATCTGGGGCGCGAAGGCGGCCACTCCCAGCGCCGCGTGCTCCATGCGGGCGACATCACCGGCCAGGAACTGGTCCGCGCCCTGCTGGAGCAGTGCCGCGCCAATCCGAAAATCACCATCCTGGAGCATCATCTCGCCGTGGACCTGATCTCGACCCGGCACATCGAGTGGCAGGGCGAGAACTGCTGCCTCGGGGCCTATGTCATGGACACGGCCAGCCGGGCGATCAAGACCATCCTCAGCCGCTTCACCTTCCTCGCCACCGGCGGCGCGGGCAAGGTTTATCTCTACACCAGCAATCCCGACGTGGCCAGCGGCGACGGCGTCGCCATGGCCTACCGGGCCGCCGCCGAAATCCGCAATATGGAGTTTTTCCAGTTCCACCCCACCTGCCTCTGGCATCCGGAGGCCAAGTCCTTCCTCATCAGCGAGGCGGTCCGGGGCGAGGGCGCGGTGCTGAAAATCCGGCGCGGCGGCGACTATGTGGAATTCATGGACAAGTACCACACGCTGGGCAGTCTCGCGCCCCGCGACATCGTGGCCCGCGCCATCGACAACGAGTTGAAGCGCAGCGGCCAGGACTGCGCCTTCCTCGATATCCGCCACCATCCCGAGGAGTTTCTCCGCAAGCGGTTCCCGAACATCTTCGCGGCCTGTCTCCGCTACGGCGTGAACATGGCGCGGGACCTCATCCCGGTCGTGCCCGCCGCCCACTACTGCTGCGGCGGAGTCCGCACCGACGTGAACGGCGCCACCACGGTGAAGCGCCTCTACGCCATCGGCGAGGTGGGCTGCACCGGCCTGCACGGCGCCAACCGCCTGGCCAGCAACAGCCTGCTCGAAGCCCTGGTCACCGGGCACAACGCCGTGGTCCACAGTCTGGCCATCGCCGAAGCCCCGCCCATCGCCGCCGACACGGTGCCCGACTGGACCAGCCAGGACGCGGTGAACTCGGACGAGCAGATCGTCATTTCCCACAACTGGGAGGAAATCCGCCGGTTCATGTGGGACTACGTGGGCATCGTCCGCACCAACAAGCGCCTGGAACGGGCCAAGAACCGCATCCGCGTGATCCGCCAGGAAATCGAGAAGTACTACTGGGACTTCATCGTCACGCCGGACCTGATCGAGCTGCGCAACCTGGCCTCCGTGGCGGAGATGATTGTCGATAGCGCCACCGCCCGCCGGGAAAGCCGCGGCCTGCACTACAATGCCGACTGGCCGGTGGCCTCGCCCGAGAGCGTCGGCAGAGACACCTGCCTCCGGCGTCCCACCAAAATGGAGATTTGGTACGAATGACGGCGTTTCCGGAGGCTGGCCTGGTGGTGGCCGCCGGCGGCGGTTCGCGGCGGTTCGGCGAGCGGAACAAATTGCTCGAACCGCTGGGCGGCCAGCCGGTTTTTCTGCACTGTCTGCGCCGTCTGGCCGTCGTGGTGCCGCCGGAACGGACCGTGCTGGTGGTTCCCCCGGCGGAACGGAAGGCGTTTGCGGCGGCGCTGGCCGAGGCCGGATGTACCGTCACCCTAGTTGACGGCGGGGCGTCGCGGGCCGAGTCGGTGCTGGCCGGCCTGCGGGCCTTGCCCCCGGCGGTGCGGCTCGCGGCCGTGCAGGATGCGGCCCGCCCCTTCACCACTGCCGATTTGCTCGAACGCTGCCTGGCCAGCGCCCGCGAACATGGTTCCGGGGTTGCCGCCCGCCCGGTCGTGGACACCATCAAGACGGTGGACGAGCGGGAATTCGTCCTCGCCACGCCCGAGCGCTCCCGGCTCCGGGCCACCGAGACGCCCCAGGTCTTTCCCCGCGCCGATATCGAGGACGCCTACCGGGTCTGCCTCGAGCAGGGGTTGCATCCCGGCGACGAGGCCCAGGCCCTCGAAACCCTCGGCCGTCCCGTGCGCCTCGTGCTTCACGAACACCCCAACCCCAAGCTGACCTACACCACCGATTTGCCGTATTTCTCCTATCTTCTCAACGCGGAGAGCGCCCGATGATTCGCTCCGATCAGATTCTCAACACCGTCGGCATGATCCAGAATGAAAACCTGGACGTGCGCACCATCACCATGGGCATCAATCTGCTGGATTGCCGCCACCACAACCTCGATGTCTGCTGCCGCAAGATCGTGACCAAGATCGAACGCTGCGCCGGGACGCTGGTCGAGACCTGCAACGCGGTGAGCACCGAATTCGGCTTGCCCATCGTCAACAAGCGCATAGCGGTCAGCCCAATTGCCGACGTGGCGGCGGGGTTCGACACCAATGGGTTCGTGGCGGTTGCCAAGGCCCTCGACCAGGCTGCCCGCTCGGTGGGCATCGACTTCCTCGGCGGCTACTCGGCCCAGGTCCAGAAGGGGGCCAGCGCCGCCGACGACATTCTCATCGACAGTCTGCCCGAAGCCATGCTCGCCACCCAGAAGGTCTGCGCCAGCATCAACGTGGCCAGCAGCCGCGCGGGCATCAACATGAACGTGGTGGGGCGGCTGGGCCACATCCTCAAGGACATGGCCCAGCGCAGCGCCGCCCAGGACGGCTTCGCCTGCGCCAAGCTGGTCATCTTCGCCAACCAGCCGGAGGACAACCCCTTCATGGCCGGGGCCTACCACGGTCACGGCGAGCCGGAGGTCGTCCTCAACGTCGGCGTCAGCGGTCCCGGCGTGGTGGCCAGCGCCCTCAAGCGCCGCATCGCCCGCGACGGCGCGGAAAACCTCGGGCTCGAGGATTTGGCCGAGGAGATCAAGCAGACCAGTTGCCGGGTGACCCGCTGCGGCGAGATCATCGGCCGCGAGATCGCCCGCCGTATGCGCGTTCCCTTCGGCATCGTGGACCTGTCCCTCGCCCCGACCCCGAAGGTGGGCGACTCGATCGGCGAGATTCTCCAGATTCTCGGGGTCGATGCGGTCGGTGCCCCCGGCTCCACCGCCTGCGTGGCCATGCTGAACGACGCGGTCAAAAAAGGTGGCGCCTTCGCCTCCCAGGCCGTCGGCGGACTCAGCGGCGCCTTCATCCCGGTCTGCGAGGACGCCGTTCTCTCCGCCGCCGCCGAGGCGGGCGAGCTGAGCATCGAGAAGCTCGAAGCCATGACCTGCGTCTGCTCGGTGGGTCTGGACATGGTGGCCCTGCCCGGCGACATCCCGGCCGAGACCCTCTCCGCCCTGATCGCGGACGAAATGGCCATCGGCATGATTAACAAGAAGACCACCGCCGTCCGCTTCATCCCGGTCCCTGGCAAGAAAGCGGGCGAGAAGGTGGTCTTCGGCGGGCTCTTCGGAGCCAGCGCCATCATGCCTGTCCCCAACATGGGCAAAAGCAACCGCTTCATCAACTTCGGCGGCCACATCCCCGCTCCCATCCATAGCCTGAACAACTAGAGGGCCGGGGTTTGGGCAATCCGGAACACTACAGGCTGACGACAATCTCCTGCTTCGTGGGGATTTTCGCCCAGGCGGTCATCATCAATCTGGCGGCGCTGCTGTTCATGCCGCTGATGCGCCTGCACGGCTTGACCTACGTCCAGCTCGGCACCTTGGTCGCGGTGAACTTCTCGGTGCAGGTGGGTTCGGATTTGCTCTTCAGCGGACTGATCGACCGGATCGGCTTCCGGCGGCTGGTGCTGCCCGCCTGTCTGGTCGGTTCCCTGGGCCTGTTTCTCTTCGCCCTGGCCCCGGTGCTGCTGCCGGGGCGGGTGTTTGCCGGCCTGCTCGCGGCCACGGCCGTCTATTCGGCGGCGGGTGGCCTGCTCGAAGTCCTCCTCAGCCCCATCGTCAACGCCATCCCGAACGAGGAGAAGGGAGCGGCCATGAGCCTGCTCCACTCCTTCTACGCCTGGGGCCAGATGGCCACGATCATCGCGACCACGCTGTTCCTGTTCCTGGTGGGCGAGCGGCATTGGCAGTGGATGGTGGGATTCTGGGCCCTGCTGCCGCTGGCGAATTTCCTGCTTTTCCTGAAGGCCCCCTTTCCCCCCAGCGTCCCCGAAGAACACCGTCTCAACATGGGGGACTTGATTCTCAAGCCCTTCTGTCTGCTCGCCTTCGCCGCCATCTTCTTCGGCGCGTCGGCGGAGGTGCTGATGAACCAGTGGACCTCCGCTTTTATGGAACGCGCCCTGCTGCTGCCGAAACTGACCGGCGACTTGTTCGGCATGTGCGGCTTCGCCCTGATGCTGGGCCTGGGCCGGGCCTGGCACGGCAAATACGGTGCCCGGTTCGACATCAGCAAGGCCCTGGTGGCCATGTCCGCCCTGGCGGTGCTCTGCTATCTGGTGGTCGCCCTGGCCCCCGGCACCTGGCCGAGCCTGCTGGCTTGCATGGTGTGCGGATTCGCCACCAGCCTGCTCTGGCCCGGCACCCTGATCGTGGCCTCGGAACGCTATCCGCTGGCCGGGGCCTGGCTCTTCGCCCTGCTCGCGGCGGCGGGCGACGTCGGCGCCGGGCTCGGCCCCTGGTTCACGGGCTGGGTGGTGGACCACGCCATCGACACCGCCGCCGCCCTGCGTCTGGAACAATGGTTGGGAATCGGCGGCGAACAGGCCGCCCTCCGTCTGGGCATTCTCGTCGGCACCATCGCCCCCCTGCTGGCCCTCCTGTGCCACTGGGGCATGAAGCGAATGCGCGAGAACCATCGGCAAGCCGCCTGCGCCGAACTGCCAATCGGCATCCCGTAGGCGGGTTCCAAAAGTCGCTTGATTTACGACGAAGGACAGCCAAAACAACCGGAGCAGGATGCTCCGGCCACTCCCGCGATCCCGTTTTTCCCCTACAGCGATTCGGGGATGTGGCCTTTGTCCTTCATCCATTTGGCGAGGTAGACGAAGGGGGTGTCGAGGGCGGCGACGATCCACTTGAGCAGGTAGGTGGACCAGAATATCTGCCAGAACACGCTGCCTTCGAAGACGCCCCAGAAGGCGATGGTGGTGAAGATGGCGGTGTCGAGCAGTTGGCTGACCATGGTGCTGGCATTGTTGCGCAGCCACAGGAAGCGGGTGGCGGGGCGGCGTTTTTTCCAGAAGAAGAAGGCCCAGATGTCGTGGTGCTGGCTGACCAGATAGGCGATGAGGGAGGCGGCGGCGATGCGGGGCATGAAGCCGAAGATGGTGGTCAGGCTCTCCTGGGCGAAGTCCGCCTCGGAGGGGATGAAGCGGAGGGCGAGGCTCATCAGGCCGGTCATGGTCAGCAGGGAGAAGAAACCGATGCCGACGGCGCGGGTGGCGTCCTTCCGCCCGTAGTTTTCCGACAGGATGTCGGTGACCAGGAAGGAGGTGGCGTAGACGATGTTGCCCAGGGTCGCGTCCAGCCCGAAGAGGTTGACCGCCTTCACCACCTGGATGTTGGCCACGATGGCGGAGATGGGAATCCAGATGTACAGACCGAGCCGGCCGTACAGCCGATAGGCAAGCAGAACCGCGCCGAAATTGGCCAGCAGCATGCCGGCCCAGAGAAGCTCGTTCATCGAGTTGTCCTTTGTTTTGGTGAGGCGGGAACTGCGACCGCCGGGACGCCGGGGGGAAAACCCCGCGCAACGCCATACTATCGCGCCGCTTCGGCGAGGTTCAATCCGTCCGCTATTCGATGACCAGCTCGTACCAGATGGTCTGGTATTGGGGACCGATTTCGATTCGGGCTGCCGTCGCCGTGCCGGTGACGGGGACTTCCCGGGCGCGATCCCCGTTCGGGTCCAGGGCGAAGAGCTTGGTTTTCGCCGCGTCGGCCTGTAGGGTGAGGGTGGCGGGGATGCCTTCGCAGAGAATGGGGGCGGTGCCGGGGACGCCGGCGTAGCCGGGGGCCGTCGAGACGGCGTCCGAGAGGGCCTGCTTGAGGACGGTGCCGGTGTTGTGCATCAGGCCGGTCGCGGCCAGTAGGTAGTGGCCGGGGGTGAGGCGGTCTTTCAGGCCGGGGGCACCTTTGGCTTTGACCAGGGAGACGGTTGTCCAGTCCAGCCGGGTCTGGCCGGGAGTGAGGGTCAGGCCCCCGAACTCGAAGGAGCGGTTGCGGACGAAGCCGGTGAAGACCTTGGTGTTGGGGGTGTCCACCTGGAAGTAGCCGCCGGCGGCCGCGTCGAAGTTCCAGTGCAGCTCGCCGAACTCGTTGCGAATCCACTTCTTCTCGGGCGACCCCATGCTTTCGGGCAGTTCGTTCCAGGAGGAAATGGGTTTGGCCTCGCCGCCGGCGGCGGGCGCGTCGAGATCGGTCAGGTTGAGGCCGGAGAAGACCACGAGGGGAAGCGCGCGGTCGGGATTCAGGAGGTTCTGGGTCGGCAGGTAGGTGGATGGCTGGGCCTTGGCGGCACTGATTTCCCGCTCCTGCTTTTCGGAGAGATCGAGGGTGTAGCGGAAGCGGCCCGGCCCTCGGGTCACGTCCCCGCGGGTGAACATGGCGTGGCAGGCCGGAAAATGGGCCTGCTTGACGGGGTTGGCCTTCATGTCGAAGTAGCCGCTCATCGTCTCCGGACGGAAGTCGTTGCTATGAGTCCAGGCGAAGTGCATGATTCCGTTCCAATTCTGGAACGCGCCCAGGGCGAAGAGCATGGGATTGCCTTCCGCCGCATAGAGATTCGGATAAGGATGGTCGTATTCGCTGACCGTGTAGGGGCGGTTGGTGACCCGGGCGATGGCCAGCCGGGAAAGGGTCGAGCGGCCCGGATCGGCGTCCACCATGGGCAGATTGCGGACAAACCAGAGCTGGCGCTGCTTGGGATTGGTCCAGATTCCGCCGCCCGGCGCGGACGGATGGCACCAGTAGCTGTGGATGTCGCAGAAGTCCGTCCGCCCCTGGGGATAGTGGAACCCGTAGCCGAGCTGGGTTCCGGTCACGCCCTGGGTCAGGTTGAGTTCCTGTTTCGCGACGTGATACATCTGCTGGAAGTAGCGGTTTTCCGCGTCGAACAGAAAACCGCTCATGTCGGCGAGGATTTCGGGAATATGGTAGCGGGCAGGGCCGCTGCCCTTGGGCAGGGGCACCGTGCCCGCTTCGAGGGTTTCGTTCTCGGCCAGACCGATGGTTCCGCCGGGGCGGAGGGAGAGGTCGGCGAGTTCGACGGTCACATCCTCGGCGAAATTGGCGAAGACCAGACGGACCCGGGGGTCGGTCATGCTGGCGCAGAAGCTGAAGGCGTAGTCCTGCCAGTCCTCGGTGGCGGCGAAGGTGGTGCGGAAGCCGCAGACCTGCCAGGGGTCGTGGTCCTGGCTCACCCGCACGGCAACCTGGGAGGCCCGCGACGCGCGCAGTTTGAAGGTGAGGTTGTACGGCACCCCATGCTCGACCCCGAAGCGGCGGAAGAACTGGGGCATGTTGGGGGTGGCGCCGATTTTCCGGATGGTCAGGCGGGTGATGTTCTTCCCTGCCACCGGGGGCTGTTCGCCGGGTAGGATGGCCCATTCCCCCTGGCTGGTGCCGTCGTGCTGCAAGCCCCAGGCCGGGTAGTTCGCCTCGTTGGCGGGAACCAGAGAAAAGTGCCCGTCGGGGATCATCTCGTCGCCATCGGGAACGGTCACGCATTTCCAGGCGGCGCGGAGGGCGGCGGTGGTGGCGTATTTCTCCCGCAGCCAGGCATTCCACAGTTCCTGGAACTGCTCCGCATAGGGGGAGGGGAGGTTGTCCAGCTTGCCCTGGTACCAGTTCACCACCACGGAGTTCTCGTTGGCCAGCTCGAACATGGCG
Organism: Victivallales bacterium Lenti_02; assembly: GCA_001603055.1. Classification (GTDB taxonomy): domain Bacteria; phylum Verrucomicrobiota; class Lentisphaeria; order Oligosphaerales; family Lenti-02; genus Lenti-02. The sequence goes on along the minus strand of LVAZ01000053.1, from coordinate 9,489 downwards.
ATGGCCGGTTCGTCCTTGTAGGCCAGCCCGGTGTAGGGGTTGACATGGCCGAGCAGGTCGCGCACGTATTTCTTCTGGAGGGCGATCATGCGCGGCTCGATATTGTCGATGCCGTTGTTGTACCAGGGCAGTTGGTCGGCGTTCTCGAAGCCGGATTCCTTGCCGAACTTGCGGGCGATGTTCAACTGCATGTAGACATGGATGCCGCGCTGCTTCAACTGGTGGAACAGGTAGTCGAACTTGTCGAGCTGGACCGGCTCGATGAAGGAATCGGGGGAGGCGTAGGTTTTGTTGGGCGGGAACTGGTGGTGGACGTAGTGCAGGCGGACCAGATTGAAGCCGAAGCGGGCGAGGTCCGCCGCCACCAGCTCGGCCTGGTCATGCTCGGGGAAACAGCCCGTGAAGCAGATGTTGGTTCCGGTGAAATAGCGCGGTCCCTGGTCGTCGGCGAAACGGGCGTTTCCGGTCCGCACGAAGCCTTGGCTTCCCGCCGGCTGCCAGGGACCGTCCCAGGTCTGGACGTTGGTGATGTTGTCCGGCAGGCCCGGCACGATGCGGAACGGGAACAGGGGCGGGAGGTTTTTCCCGGTCTCCAGCCCGGCGAGGACATCGGGAAACTCCCCGCCCTCCTCCTGGGCGGCGGCAAGGCAGACGAGGGCCAGAGCGACGGCAGCCAAGGGGCGGAAGGGCTTCATGTCTTTTCCTCCGGACAGTCAGGGGGTTGTGGGGCTGGTTTCGGGGAGGAAGCCCCGACGGTGGACCCAGCCCTGGAAGGCGAGGGCAACCAGCACCAGAATCGCGCAGACGACGAAGGGGGTGCGCATGCCGAAATAGTCCGCCGCCAGCCCGCCCAGGAACGGGGCGGCGATGCCCATGACGCCGACCAGGGCCTCGTTGGTCCCGACCTGCCGGGGGGCCTTGTCCGGATGGGCGATGGCGTGGAATACGAAGTAGAAGAAGAAACAGCCGCTGTAGATGCCGTAGCAGGCCGCGCCCGCGAGGAAGACCGGCGTGGTGGTCCCCAGCCCGAGCAGCAGCAGGCCGACCACGCCGAACAGGCAGGCACCGGCCACCGGCAGGGCGCGGTACATCCAGGTCTTGCTCCAGCACAGGGCCAGCCCGGTGAAAGCCTGCACGAGACTGAGCAGAAAGAAAACCATGCCCTGGGTTTGCTCCGGCAGATTCAGCACGTCGGGGTCGGAGAATTTTGGGAAGACCCCGCGGATGAGCTGAATGGTGAAGATGCCGATGCCCGCGCCGATCCAGGCGAAGAGCACATAGTTCGGCTGGCGGGAATAGTCGTGCCCCGCCACCGTCGGCTTGACGGTCCCGGCGGGATGCTCGACCGGATGGGCATGGCGGGCGAGCAGGAGGATGCCGGCGGCGTTGAACAGCATGGTCACGGCGGCGAAGAGATAGCTGAACTGCCAGCCGCGCGCGCCGCCCGCCCCGTACAGCAGGTTCCCCAGGCCGCGCAGCGAATCGAGCAGCGGCCCGGCCTGCCCCGCATCAAGCTGCTCGCCCAGCATGGCGAAGGCGGCGGCGACGAAGGGGCCGGCCGCGAACCCCAGGCTCCAACTGAAGGTGTACATGCCGGTCGAGAAGGTGATCGGCTTCGCGCCGCCCTCGTCCACCGCCGCCATGAATATCTGGAAGGGGCCGAAGAAGAACGCGCCCACGACTCCCATCACGACCATGGCTGCGAACATGGGGCCCGGCGACTGGATCAGGGTGAGGGCAACGCAGAGCAGCCCCGCCGCCAGACAGGAAAACACCAGCAGCCCCGCCGCGTTCCGCCGGTTCATGATGCGCCCCACCAACGGGCACGTCACCATGTACGCGACGCCCCAGGCGACCAGCATCCCCCCCACGTAGACCGCGTCGAGCTGGAATTCGCGCGCGGCCCGGACCGGACAGACGAAAAGGGCCAGCGCGATCACGAGGTCCATCAGCGCGGGGAAGAGGTAGATGAAAATACGGGTCATGGTGTGTGGTTTCCGTGGTGATTGTCGCAGGCGGGAACCATACCCCGGCCCGGAAACGCTTCAACCTGTGTGCCGCGAATGGTCTTTTCCCGGCCCCGTGCTAGGGTTTCCCCATTCCGCAACCCGTCAGCAAGCAGGACGAATCATGACGACCATGCCCAGCCATCACGAATACCGCGAACTGCTCGAACCCTGGATTCCCGCCGCCCAGCCGTGGCTCTACCGCGTCCCCCGCGATCCGGAATGCATCTGTTTCGGCATCGGCAACCACGGGCACTGGTCGCTCCAGGCCAGCAACACCGCCTTCGGGGCCTTCGCCGTGCTGGCCGCCGATCCCGACACCAATCCGGCGCGCACCGGCATGTCCCGCGACGAACTCACGGCCACCGCCCTCGCCATGTTCCGTTTCTGCGTGCGCAGCCATCACGCGGGGGCCACCGCCGCCACCACCGACGGTCTGCCCTGGGGGCATTCCTGGATTTCCGCCCTCTGCCAGGAACGTTTCTTCCACGGGGTCGAGGCCATCGAGCATGAACTTACCCAGCGGGACCGGGACGACCTCCGCGCCATGCTGGTCAGCGAATGCGACTGGCTGCTCGACCAGTACCCGGTCAAGGCCGGTCTGGTCGATGACAACAAGCCGGAGAGCAATCTCTGGAACGGGGCCATCCTCCACCGGGTCGCCGCCACCTATCCCGATCTGCCCCGCGTCGCCGAATACCGCGAGAAGGGAACCTGTTTTCTCGTCAACGCGATCTCGCTGCCCAGCGACGCCCAGTGCGAGGACATCATCGCCGGCCGCCCGGTCCGCGAGCGGCATGTGGGCGCGAACTACTTCGAATCCTTCTCCTGCAACCACCACGGCTACATGAACGTGGGCTACATGGTCATCACCCTCTCGAATCTGGCCATGCTCCATTTCGCCGGGCGCACCCGCAACATCGAGTGGCCCGAGGAACTCTACCGCAACGCGGAGCGTTCCTGGCAACTGGTCAAAACCTGCACCTTCCCCGACGGGCGGCTGCTCCGCATCGGCGGCGACACCCGCGTCCGCTACTGCTACTGCCAGGACTACGCCATCCCCCTCTGGCTCATGGCCCGCGACCGCTTCGGCGACACCGACGCCGCCGAATTCGAGTCCGGCTGGCTCGATCAGGTCCACGTCGAGCAGAGCGCCAACGAGGACGGTTCCTTCATGGGCGGCCGCCTCGCCAGCATGCGCGAGGTCTCCCCGCTCTACTACACCCGGCTCGAAGGGGACAAGGCGGTGACCCTCTCGATGGGCGCCTACTGGCGGCGGGTGCTGCCCGAACTCAACGAAACCCCCGCCACCGTCCGCCCCGCGCCCCTGCTCGACCACTGGGAGGACGACTACCACGGGGCCTGCATGGTGCGCACCCCCCGCCGCGTCGCCTCCTGGGTCTGGCGCGCCGCCGAGTTGCCCCAGGGGCTCTGCCTGCCGCCCGACGCCAGCGACATGGCCGAATGGAAAACCAACCTCGCGGGCCGGATCATCGGCCTCGGCATGGTCCACAGCCACAAGCTGAACCACCACCGGGAAGCCGCCTTCCCCGGCGGTTTCGCCACCTGCGGCCAGGTGACCATCCGGTCCGAAAAACACTACGCGGAAGGGGCCTTCGACGAGGACGTGGCCATCCAGGACACCGCTTTCGCCGCCTTGCCCGACGACACCACCGTGGTCGGCATCCAGCGGGCGCGGGCCATCAACCGGGTCTTCCTGCGCCAGGCCAAGGGCCTCATGCTCCAGATTCCCAACGATGTCTTCAACGGCTTCACCCGCACCTACACCAGCGCCGAGGGCGAACTGACCCTGGAAGGCCGCGACGGCCAGCAGGCCAAACTCGAACTGGACGGGGGCTGGATCAACGTCGAGGGACGGCTCGGCGTCGTCGCCCTGGCCGGCGCGCCGCTGACTCTGCTCCATCCCGAAAAGCCCGGCGTTCCCATCAAGGCCTATCCCTGGCAGGCCCATACCCACATCGCCGGCGGCTTCCTCTACGTGGACGAAATCTGCATGGTCTGTGCCGACGAAGTCACCGACTACGATGCGGGCGAAACCCTCTACGACGTGGCCTTCGCCGTCCAGGCCGACGTGGGCGCCACGGACACCGTCGCCTGCGCCCTGGCCAACGCCCAGGCCGAAATCAAGCTCGATTCACCCGACGCCCGCGCCGTCCGCGTCCGCGCCGCCGACGGGCGGACCTACCTCGTCGCCGCCAACTTCGGCAGCGCCGAGGCCGTCATGCCCGAGAGCGGCGACATCCTCGCCGGTTTCCTCCCCGGCAAGCAGAATCTGATTCTTCCCCCCAACACCTGCGGCGTCGCCCGCCTGGGGTGACTTGAGTTCCCGCGCCGGGTCCGACGGTTCTCCGTCGGACCCGGTGAGTCTGGCCGGGGAGAGTGGCCGGAGCTTCCAGCTCCGGGTTTGAGCCTGGCACAGGCGGGGTTTGGTTTCGAGCCCTCGCCAGAGGGCCGCCCACCGGGGGTGGGCTCAAGACCTTGCCAACGAGCCGCCCCGGCCGCAATCCGCCGAGGCCCGTCTTGAGGTGGTAGTCGGTTGCTGCCAGACCCCCAAGGCCAGCCTTTTATCACAGGTCGTCAATTTTTCTCCCGTCGTTCGCATTGGCCAACGGAACCAAGAAACCCTTCTCCATCTTGGCAAGGTTGTGCTTGATTCCCAGGTACGCGGGGTATTTACCTTTGTTTCTGCCGATTGCCTTGATTTGCTCGATCGTCTTGCCGAACAGGCATTCCAACTGCTCCGCGCGATGGGGGGTCATTCGGTAGTTTTGCTTTTCCCACGACTTGCATTCGAAAGGATTGTTCTTTCCCATCGGTTTCTCCTTTGTCGGTCAGTAGCGGCCGTAGGTGCGGGCGGTGTGGAGCATGGTTTGGAGGTTTTCGTTGGGGGTGTCGCGGCCGCATTGGTCGCCGGTGGAGAGGATGAAACCGCCGCCGGCGGCGGCATCGTCGATGGCTTTGCGGCTGGCGGCGGCGACGTCGGCGGGACTGCCGCGGAGCATGACTTCGGTGGTGTGGAGGTTGCCCTTGAGGACGATCTTGCTGCCGAAACGTTTTTTGAGATCGGCGAGGTCGCAGTCCCCCATGGGGGGGATTTCGAGAGGGTCGATGACAGTGAGGTCGGTTTCCTCGGCGGCCATGGCGACCAGTTCCGCCTCGGGGCCGCAGGAATGGACATGGGTGGGGATGCCCATGGCGCGGGCGAGGGCGGTGGTTTTCTTGAGCACGGGGAGGACGAGTTCGCGGAACATGGCGGGGGTGGTGAAGACCAGGCTGCCTGAGGCACCGCAGATGAGGAAATCGGGGCGGGGATCGAGCCGGGCGATGAGTTCCATCCGCCGCTCGACCTGTTCCATGGTGGCGTGCATGGCCTTGCGGAAGCGGCCGGGGTCGTCGTAGTAGGCGTAGACGTCGTCGGGATTGTGGAGCAGGCAGGTGCCCATGCCGCTGCGCTGGCCGAGAATGCCCTGGTCGCCCAGTTCCGCCTTCATCAGCTTCCAGAGTTCCATGCCCACGGGCCATTGGCGGACTCCGGTCAGGGGTTCCCATTCCGGGGGGATCGGGGGCAGGCCGAGGGATTCGGGCTTCACCTGGGAGGCGGGGGGATTGTCGGCGGTGTAGAGCGTGACGCGGGGATTCCAGCGTTCCGTGGCGGGATTGAAGATCTGGGTGACGAAGCGGCCGTCGGGGTAGCGGTGGACCACCCGTTCCTCGGCGGGCGACACGTAGCCGGTCACCGGATCGACCGGCCCGAAGGAGTAGATTTCGAAGCCCCCGTCGAGGTCGAAGAACTTCAGGGCGTCGATGTGGGCTTTCCAGAGGGGCGGGTCCTGGAAGGCGTAGATGTCCCAGAACGGCTTGCCGGTCAGGCGGCAGGGCACCATGTTCGAGATGTCGGGACAGCAGGGCACGCAGTCGGGCAGTTGGCCATGCAGCACCGCCAGCAGGCGTTCGCGTGAAGTCATGGTGTTACTCCAGAAGGGATTGCAGGTCGGCGAGGAAAACCCGGCGGGTGCCGCCGACGAAGGCGTTGAAGGTGACGTAGCGCCAGGTGCGGTCCCAGGCGGGGTGGGGGTCGATGCGGAGGACGCTGTCCTCATGGGGCTGGAGGGTGTTGATGCGGACGATGGCCTGCTCGCGGCCGGTTTCGAGGTCCACCCAGCGGAGGGGTATGGTGCCGTCCTGGAAGGAGGTCTTCTCCTTGGTGTAGGTGTCGGTGAGCAGATGCCGTCCGTCGGGGTGGACGGTGGGATGGCCCGAGCCGGGGACCTGATCGAGCATTTTGACCAGATTGGTGCCGTCCTGATTGACCTGGACGAAGCGGAGAACCTCGCGGTCGATGTTGAGGTTCATCGAGATGCGCCGGCCGTCGGGGAACCAGGTGGCGTGGTGGCCGCCCTTCTCCCACTGTTCGGGGCCGACCGCGCAATGGACGGGGCCGCCCTCGAGGTCGGCGGTGACCCAGGCGTAGCGGACGGCCTTGAAGTTGGTCTTGAAGAGATTCCACTGCGGTTTGTCCGTGGCGGGGAACCAGCGGATGCTCAGCATCAGGCGGTTGCTCTGGGGGTTGAACTTGCTGTGGAAGCCGTAGATTTCCTGCCGCTCGGGGTTCTCGATGGCGACGGGGGGATCAGCCTGGCGGAAGAGGTCGGCGAGGGAGGCGAGGAGGCGGGCCTTGCCGGTGCGGGTGTCGGTGAGGTAGAAGCCGTCGTCCTCGGCCATGCCCACGTTCCGGCGCACGGTTTCGTCGGGAACGACGACGCCGTAGCCGGGCTGGGTCTTGCGCATCGTGGTCATGTTGGCCGAAATGAGCCAACGGCCGTCGGGCGAGGCGTGGTAGACGGTGCCCTCCATGCGTTCGCGGGTACCGCCGAGCGGGTCGGCCTTCCAGGCGAAGGGCTGCCAGGTCCGGGTGTCCACGTCGTTGAAATACAGCTCGTGGTCGGTGGCGCCCCAGTTGACGTTGGCGCCCATCTGGGGCTCCCAGCCGCAGGTGGTGGAGACCACCCAGTCCCTGCCGGTTTCCAGGTCCACCACGCAGACCTGTCCCGCCTCGCCGGGGAGGGGCTGACGGTCCTCGAAGGGGAATTGGAAGACCGCCAGATAACGTCCCGAAGGGCTGATCGGGGAGGTGTCGAAAAACCGGTGGATACAGCCGGGACGGCCGGGAGTCACGCACCAGACGGGGACCGAGGGGGAGAATTCCTCGTAGCGGGGGAAGAGGGGGGACAGCTTCACGGGATGGTCTTTCGTTTAGTTGCCGAGGCGTGCGTATTCGCCCAGCATGGCGGGCCAGGCGTCCTCGGCGTAGAACCGGTGGCCGCCGTTGCCGACCACGAGGTGGCAGCGGTCGACCGCGCCGCAGGCGGCGTAAATGCGTTGCAGGTCCTGGAAGGCGCGGCGGGTGGCCGCGATGGGGAAAATGGGATCGTCCTGCCCCGCCACCACTACCACAGGCTTCGGCGCGAAAAGCCCCAGCACATCCGCCATTTCGGCGTATTGGAGCAGGCCGGGGATGTAGTTGTCCGCGCAGTGGTAGATGGACATGATCGAGTCGCGGAAGGTGCAGAAATAGCAGGAGGGCATGGCGAGGGAGAGGCGCGGCAGAAGAGCCGCCGAGAAGACGCTGATGGTGCCGCCGCCCGAATTGCCCATGACCCCGAGCCGGTCCATGCGCACGTCCCCGCGCGCGGCGAGATAGTCGATGCCCCGGTCCACGTCGTACACCCGTTCCCCGGCCAGGGTGCGACCCAGCATGAGCGCGTGCATGGTGGCGTCGTGGCAGCCGTGCTTGGCCACCTGTTCCTGTTTCTGTTCGCGCCGTTCGCCGAAGGAGCGCTGCTCGATGCAGAGAGCGGCCAGCCCCCGCTGCATGCAGCCGAGGGCGAAATCCCGGTCGCCCTCGACCTGGAGGGGCTGGGTTTCATCCTCGCGCTGGACCGCGATGGAGTTGTGCATCCCGGTCGAATGGCCCTGGAGACAGATCATGAAGGTGTAGGGCGGCTTGACCCCCTTGGGCAGGCAGACGTAGGCGGTGACGTCGGAGTAGGGCTCGCTGGTGAAGACAATTTTCTCGATGGAGCCCAGCGGATGCTCGGTCTGCCAGAGCCGCCGGGGATTGAGCGGGCAGCGTTCCCTGGGCATGTTGCCCACCAGTTGGCGCAGCTTGCGGCGGAGCCTGCCCTGCCATTGCCGCACATCGCCGCCGTCGTAGGCCAGCGACTGCTTCATCTGCGCCATCAGATAGCCGTGGTGTTCCGAAGGGGAGAGGTGGAGCTGGTCCATGGGCTATTCCTTGGAAAAGGGGTGCGAAACGGGGAAAACCGGCATCCCCCCAATGTTGTCCGGCCCCGCCTGGATGCAAGAAGGCGGAGGGACTATGTGTTGGGCAGGGGAAAGGTGCCTGGGAACGCCGCTCTCCGAGCGGCTCCCGTTTTGCCGATGGCCGTGCCACTCATTCAACCGATCCGCACGAATTGCCGCTCCAGGTGAGCGGCGCATCCAGGCGTGTCCGAGAAATTGCCGACCTCTCCTGTCTGATGTGACGAACTTATCTTCGAGTCCCAACCTCTGAGGCAGCGCATCAGCCACGTACCCAGCAAGTATAATTCGGCAATCGTCCTATTCCAGAAGGGCACCAAACATCGCAACGATGTCGGCGTCCGTTGCGTCGCTCCCCTCATCATCCTTCTGTTTGAACCAATCATCAGAAGTTTCCTCGGTTTCTTTCCTGATCTCTTCCATTTTCTCATCAAGGCGCTCACGAATCGAAGTCAGGTCTACATCAAAGGTCTTCTCGAATCCGCGCGCCATCGCCCGCAGATGCTCGATTTCGTGCTCGTCATCCGCATCACTGATGTCACAGTCGAAGATGCTATCCGCATCATCGGCCAGCCGTTCCATTATGCGTGTGAGAAGGTCTGGTTTAATGGCATTCGGTGCACACTTGGCAAAATTGTGAAGAGCCACTATTTCATCCAGTTCCTCGTATTCTCGCGCTACGTCACCAAAGCACTCCGCAGTCGCCTCTATCAACATTTTTGTTTCAGTCGGTACAGTCCCATTACGTTGCGCAGAAGCTATGGTCTTATGCACATCTCCAAGATTCGCCGTTCCATTTGATACCCCATTTCGCACGGCATCAACGAGCGTCCTGCTTAATTCGATCATCAGAATTTTTGGAAGGTGTTCAGCCAATCCAAGAGCGTGCGCCACTTTCAGCTCCAGTGTTGTCTCTACGACACTGGAGCCGACAAACACGCCGGTTGATGTCTTGACCAATTGTTTCTGCTTTATGCTTCGCGTCCTGAAATCCCACGGGCGGTGATACCCATGGGATAATTCCGGCTTCGGGAAACGATTTCCGTGGCTGTCCGCTTGCATTTCTGCCATAGGTATTATATAATACTTCAACAAGGGGCCGGATTGGCCGGTCCCGCGAGGCGGAACCAGGCACGATGGC
>LVAZ01000452.1 GCA_001603055.1 Victivallales bacterium Lenti_02 | reverse complement strand
TGCGGAAGCCGCTGATGGCCATGCTGCTGCTGCTGCCCTGGGTGGTCGGCAGGGCGGGGCCGTCGGCGGGGGTGGTGTTTCTGTCGCTGGTCATCGCGGGCTTCGCGATTCTGCGGGCGCTGGCGGAAACGGCCTACTTTCCCTGGTCGCAGGAATTCATCCCGAACCGGGTCCGGGGCACCTTTTCCGCCTGGTTCACGGTGCTGGCGCTGGTGGCTTCCGCCGCGTCGCTGGCGGTTGCCGGACGGGTGCTCGAGGCGGGCGAGGGGCTGGGCCGCTATCTGTGGCTGATCGGGGTCGGCTCGATTTTCGGGTTGCTCGGGGTGGCGGTGATGGCGAAGATACCGGGCGGCGAGCCGATCCGGGACGGGGGGAGCGCCGCCGGACATCTGGCCAACCTCCGCGAAGCCCTGGGTGACCGGAATTTCGTCGCCTACCTCGGCGGGCTGGCGGGGACGACCATCGGGCTGGGTTTGCTGGTCTCCTTCCTGCCGCTTTTCGTCAAGGAGCAACTCGGGCTGCCTGCCGCCGCCGTGGTGCGTCTGGACGTGGTGGCGATGGTGGCGGGGGGGGCGGCGAGTCTGGTCTGGGGCTGGCTGGCCGACCGGGTGGGAAGCCGCCCCGTGCTGATGCCGGCGGTGGCTTTGCTGCTGCCGTTGCCCCTGGCCTGGTTGATTCTGCCCCGGCCGCTGCCCCACGCCGTGGGCGTCTGCACGGGGCTGTATCTGCTCTACGGGCTGGGGGTCCACGGGGTGGGGATCGGGGCGGGGCGTTTGCTGTTCAACAGTGTCGTGCCGCCCGGCAAGAACACTGCCTACACCGCTGTCTACTATGCCTGGCTGGGGGTGACGGGAGGGGTCGCCCCCCTGCTGGCCGGGGGGATTCTCGCGGCGGGGGGGGATTGGCGGCTGCGCCTGTTCTGGCTCCGGCTCGACGGCTACGCACTGGTGTTTTTCCTGGCTTTGGCTTTTCTCGGCCTGGGCTGGTGGCTGTACGGGCGGGTTCGCGCCGACGGGCGCTACGGCACCCGGATGGTCCTGCGCAGCTTCCTGACCCGCATCCTCCAGCGGTGAGGAAGGCTGGGAAATACAGGCCCCGACCACTACGGTATCGGGCAACATCCACAACCAACAACCGGATGCATCGACCATGAACGTGCGTGGCATAGGAGTGGTGACGATGATTGGCATGGCGTTGGGGGCGACGGTGGGGGCGGTTCCCTCCCCGGACGGCTTGCGGGTGTGGCTGGATGCCGCCGCGCGGGAGACCGTGGAGGTCGACGGACTCGGGCGGGTGCTCCACTGGCGGAACCGGGTGGTGGGTGGTCCTGCCGCCGAGGCGGAAGCCGGGCATGGCCCCGTTCTGGTTGCCGACGGGATGAAGGGGCGGCCCGTGCTGCGCTTTGCGGGCGGCGAATGGCTGCAACTGCCCGCACTGCGGCCAGAGACCGGGCCGGTGGCGGTGTTCGTGGTGGCCCAGCGGCTGGACGAACAGGCGGGGGAGGGGCGCTGGCAGCGCATTGTCTCCTGCTGGAACGGCGAAGCGCAGGATGACAATAAACCACCCTGCTTCTGCCAGACCGGCGACGCCAAAGGCACCGGTCAGGCCTTTGAACCGACAGTGTTCGAAGTGGTTCGCAACGACGTGGCCCTGTACCCCCTTTGGCTTGGCCGCAATGGTCGCCACGAGGGGCAGAATCTGCGGGGCGATATCGCCGAAGTCCTGGTCTATGATCGCGGGTTTGTCTCCGAGGATGCCATTCAGGAAGTGCTGCGCTACCTCGGCGAAAAATGGGGCGCCCGCGTGCTGCGCCAGGACAAGGGCTGGACGTTGGTTGGTCCCTTGCCCGAGCCGCCGCCGCGGCTCACGAATGCGTTCCCGCTCTCCGACCAGGAGAACCGGCAGGGCTGGACTTCCTTTCCGAATCTCAGCGACGAGTTCACGGACACGGAACTCGATCCGGAAAAATGGTGGCCCACCAATCCCACCTGGCTCGGTCGCCAGCCCGCCCTGTTCCATCCCTCGAATGTGCGGGTCGCCGACGGCGAGCTGCAACTCACCATGCGCCGGTGGTTCCCCGATGACGGTCCCGCCGACAAGGGCTACCACACCTACACCAGCGCCGCCGTGCAGAGCCGGGAGCGGGTTCTCTACGGCTACTTCGAGATCGAGGCCAAGCCGATGCGCTCGCATGGGTCGAGCGCCTTCTGGTTCTACGACCACACGCCGAGCATCTGGACCGAGATCGATGTCTTCGAGATCGGCGGCGGCGCGCCCGGCCATGAACGCAGCTACCATATGAACGCCCATGTGTTCCATACCCCGGAGGAGCGCCGCCACTGGAATGTCGGCGGCAAGTGGACCGCCCCCTGGGATTTGGCCGACGATTTCCACGTGTACGGCCTGGAATGGGACCAGGCGGAGTTGAAGTACTACGTGGACGGGGTTCTCGTCCGGCGCATGAAAAACACCCATTGGCATCAGCCGTTGACCCTGAACTTCGACAGCGAGACCATGCCGAACTGGTTCGGCCTGCCGCGCGACGAGGACTTGCCCTCGACGTTCCGCATCCGCTATGTCCGCACCTGGAAAGGTCCCGGGCGCTGAGAGAGGGCAACGGGGTTGTAACCCGCAGTTTGGGAGAACGACGATGGACCGCAGGGAATTTCTGGGTTTGGCCGGAGCCGGGATTGCCGGGGCGGCGCTGGCGCAGGAACGGCCGGTTGGCGAGAGCTACAGCTTCGTGGCCGTGGCCGATCCGCATTTGCGGCAAAATATCGAGGGGGAACTGACCGGCGAGGAGAAGTTCCGTCGGGTCTTTGCCGCTATCCGGACACTGGACCCCGCGCCGGAGTTCATGCTGCTGCTGGGCGATGTGCATCCGAACGTGTTGGAGCGCCTGCTGCCGGAGTCGCCCCTGCCCATCCATCCCGTGGCCGGGAACCACGAGAGCAAGAAGGACCGGGAACTGCTGCGCAGCCTGTTCCCCGACGACTTCCAGGACCGCGATTTCTACTCCTTCACCCATCGGGGGGATTTGTTCATCGGGCTGTGCGACGCCGGGCATGTCGATCATGTCGGCCATTTCGAGACCGAAACGATCAAGCCCTCGGTGGGGCAGTGCGAATGGATCGAGGAGCGGCTGGCGGCACGGGGCGAGTTCCGCCGGGTCGTCCTGTTCGGGCACATCCCCCCGGACCCCGCCCTCAAGCCGAACGGCATGTGCCTGGGGCAGAACGACGCGCGCTGGCTGCACGAGCAGGTGCGCCAGACCCGGCCGACGGCCCTGTTCTTCGGCCATCTCCATCGGCGGGCCTGGTTCGACATCGACGGCGTGCCGGTCTTCGGGATGCGCTCGTGCAACTGGAATTTCGCCAAGGAACCGGTTGGCTTCGGCCAGGTGACGACCACGCCCGAGGGCCTGGCGGTGCGCTTCGTCGAGACCGGCACCAACGGCTAGGCCGGGCGAAGATCGGCTCCGGCGGCACTGGCAAAGACCTCCCGGACCATTAGGTTTTCGCGGACCAGACACGACGCGGAAAACCAGACGGAACAGGCATGTCAGACCCCGGCGAACGAGTAGGCATCACCATTCTTGGCAGCGGCAGCGGCGGCAATGCCATCGCCATCCACAGCGCCCGCGAGACGCTGCTGGTCGATGCGGGCTTCAGCGCCCGCGAGCTGCGGCGGCGCATGGAAGCCAGCGGGGTCGACGAGCGGAGCGTGCGCGCGGTGCTGGTGACTCATGAGCACAGCGACCATGTGAAGGGGCTGCGCGTGCTGGCCGAGCAGTTGGCCGTGCCGATCTATGCCAACCGGGGGACGGCCGAGGTGCTGCGCAGCCGCGACACCAAGCTGGGCAAGCTGGTCATTTTCGCGCCGGGAAGCCCCTTCTCGGTCGGCGAGTTTCTGGTCGAGCCCTTCACCATTCCCCACGACGCCTACGATCCGGTGGCCTTCGTGGTGAAGCACGGCCCGGTGAAGCTGGGCATCGCCACCGACCTCGGCCATGTGAACCACTTGGTGAGCCACCAGTTGCAGGCCTGCGACGCCCTGGTGCTCGAAAGCAACCACGATCTCGAGATGCTGCGCAACTCGGACCGGAGCTGGTCCCTCAAGCAGCGCATCATCGGCCGGCACGGACATCTGAGCAACGAGGCGGGGCTCGACCTGCTCCGCCAGGTGCTGCACGAGCGGACCCGGCACATCGTGCTGGCCCATGCCAGCCGGGAGTGCAACGACTACGGCCTGGTCGAGACGGGGCTGCGGCGTTGTCTGGCCGAGCTGGGCCGCGAGGACATCGACTGGCAGGTGGCCACCCAGGACGAGGGGGCCCGGACCGTCTGGGTCACCCATTCCGCCTTTCCCCTTTCTTCCCTTTTAGGATGACCGACATGAATTCCCGGCAATCCCTGTGCGTCCTCTGCGGCGGGCGTTCCGCCGAGCATGAGGTGTCGCTCTGTTCCGCCTACAACGTGGTGGGGGCGGTGGACCGCGAGCGCTTTGCGCTGAGCGTGGTGGGCATCGACCGGCAGGGGCAGTGGTTGCTGCTGCCGCCGGACGCCTTCGTGGTGGGGCAGGAGAGCCCCGGCACGGCCCGGCTGGCCGACGGAGGGGTGCCGGTTCTGCCCGCCTGCCGCGACGGGCGGCTGGTGCTGTGCGAGATGGACGGGGGCGAGACGGCGGTGGACGTGGTCTTCCCGGTCCTCCACGGGACCTACGGCGAGGACGGCTCGATCCAGGGCCTGCTGCGCATGTACGGCGCGGCCTGCGTGGGCTGCGACGTGATGGCTTCGGCCAACTGCATGGACAAGGACGTGGCCAAGCGCCTGTTCGTCCAGGCCGGAATTCCCACCGCCCGCTGGCGTCTGCTCGAAGCGGGGTTGCCCCAGCCCCCGGCGGCGGAACTGGTGGCCGAGCTGGGCCTGCCGCTCTTCGTGAAGCCCTCCCGCCTGGGCTCCTCGGTGGGGATCGCCAAGGTGAAGACCGTGGAGGCATTGCCCGCCGCTCTGGCGGATGCCTTCCGCTACGACACCAAGGTGATCGTCGAGGAGTTCGTCCCCGGCCGGGAGATCGAGGTGGCGGTGCTGGGCAACCGGGAGCCGCTGGTCTCGGTGCCCGGCGAGATCGAAGTGCTCGCCGAATTCTACTCCTACGACGCCAAATACATCGACGACGACCAGGCCCGGCTGCATGCCCCGGCGAAGATTGCCCCCGAGGCGGCGCAGGCCGTCCGCGAACTGGCGGTGCGGGCCTTCCGCGCCCTCGACTGCTCGGGCCTGGCGCGGGTGGATTTCTTCCTGCTGGCGGATGGCTCCTTCCGCCTGAACGAGATCAACACCATTCCCGGCTTCACCCGGATCAGCATGTATCCCCGGCTCTGGGGCGAGACCGGCGTTCCCTACCGGGAATTGGTCGCCCGGCTGGTCGATCTGGCCCTCGAACGCCAGGCCGAGCAGAATGCTCTGGTCACGGACTTCCATTCCTAAGCCGGGGCTTCCCATGTCGGTCTTCACCCGTTTGATCCTGACCGCCGTTCCCATGGCGGTGACCTGGACCCTGGCCTGGTTCGGGGTGTTCTGCTTCGTCAACGCCTACGTCGAAAAGGCCCTGGGACAGGATTCGGTGGTGTGGACCCGGCTGACCCTGTGGTTCATCGGCGGCGTGGTGGTCTGGGGGGCGACGGTGGCGGAGCTGTCCGCCAAAATCGGTCGTCGCCGGACGTTGATCGGGGCGATGGGGCTGTCCGCCGTGCTGTTCGGGGCGATTCCTTTTGTGACCGAGGTCTCGGTGCTGGGGCCGTTGCTGGCCCTGCTGGGGGTGATGCACGGGGTGTTTTTCGGCGTCTGGTTCCCCTTCGTGGCCGCCGCCGGGCGAGCGACGCCGGGACGGGCCATCGCGGGCACCCAGTTCGTCTTCAACACCTGCTCGCTCCTGGCGATTCTGGTGGCCGCCCCGATCATGCAGAAGGAGGCCTACCGGACGCTGTTCCTGGTCTGCGGGGCGGTCATGGCTCTGTGTACGGTTGCCTTCGCCGCGCTCTCCGCGAAGCTGGACCAGGGGACCGGCAAGGTGACCAGCATCTGGCGGCTGCGGCGGCAGGACATGGGGCAGCTCTTCCACGGTCCCTTTCTCTGGATCGCCCTGGCCGGTCTGCTGCTCGAACCCTTCGGCTTCCACACCGTCAACCAGCTTTTCCCGCCGTTGGCCCGGAATGCCCACGGCATGGGCGAAGGGGCGATCACGGTGGCGGTGTCGGTGACCCGGCTGCCCGCCCTGCTGGTTCTGCTGGGGTTGGCCCACTGGATCGACCGGCTCAACGCCTGCCGCTGCTACGGGGTGGGCCTGCTTATCGGCGGCGCGGGCACTCTGGTGATGGGGCTGGTGCCCGTGGGGCAGGGTGTGCCGCTGCTCTTCTTCCTCGCCCTCTACTATCTCGGCCAGGGCACGGTATGGGGATCGAATTCGACGGCGGTGAACCGGATGGTGCCGACCGATCTGCGCGACGCGGCCTTCGCCTGCATGGGGTTGATTCTCATGGTTTCCCTGCTTACGGTTGGGGTGGTCCACAACCGTCTGCTCGAAGCGGGATTCACCCTGGCGAACGTGTTCGTCATCAGCGGCCTGCTCGTGGTGGGCGCCGGACTGACCCTGATTGTCCGCGCGGGCGGGCGCGATTTCCGGGACCCCCGCCCCAAATAGTCCACTTTCCGACGGGGAGCGAGGCAACATGGAAACCCACCGCATCTTCTTCTTCGACGGTCGCGAGGTCGCGGCCAGCGTCGGCCTGCATCTGGAACCGGTGCCGGTCGAGAAGCACGGCATCCTGATGGATTGCGAGGGACCGGCGGACCTCGAGGGGGTGAGCGTGTTCTGCGGCAGCGTCGTGCCCCTGGCCGACGGGGTCTTCCGCATGTACTACTACGCCAGCCGCCGCCAGCCCCGGACCATGCGCATCGGGGTGGCGGAATCCAGCGACGGCTTCCACTGGGAACGGCGTCTGCTCGGCCAGCAGGAATGGGAGGGCTCGCCCACCAGCCATCTCCGCATCGAGGGGCTCCCCGCCGACGCCAACATCACCCAGCCCAGCGTCGTCCTCCTCCCGGACGGGCGCTGGTTCCTCTACTGCTGGCTGCACGGCCAGGAATTCGGCCAGATTCGCTATCTGATCTGCACCAGCAAGGACGGGCTGAACTGGCGGCTGCACGACCCCAACCGTCCCGCCATCTTCCACCCCTCCGATCTCGAAGTCGGCCAGGCGGGCTGGACGGCGGGGCTGACCAATGCCAACCCCAACGCCAAGTTCGACGCCCAGCGCACCTGGGATTTCCTCGCCGCCAAACGCCTGCGCAGCAACGACGCCACCTACGTCTACTTCAACGAAACCACCAATCTGTTCGAGATGTATTCGGTCTGGCTGCTCCCCAATCCGGCGGAGATGGGGCGGCGTACCCCGCACGACAACGCGCCCGGCGCGCTCCGCGTGATCCACCGCCGGACCAGCGCCAACGGCCTCGATTTCGGCCCCCCCGAGCTGATTGTCTTCCCCGCTGCCGCCGACCCCCTGACCCAGCAGTTCTACTATCTCTCCCAGCACCGCGAGGGGGACTGGCGGATCGGTTTCCTCGGCAACTATCATTGCTGGGACCAGACCATGGACTGCGAAATGTGCTTCTCGCGGGACGGACGCTATTGGGAGCGTCCCTTCCGGGGCAGTTTCATCCCCCGCGGGCCGATTCCCGAGCCCGACTGCATGTCGGCCTACGCCACCAACGCCCTCCTGCCGGTGGACGGCAAGCGTTGGCTGATGCTCTACCGGGGCGGCAACAGCCGCCACAACCATACCCTGCCCGAGGGCGTGGACCACGCCCACCACGCCATCATGGGCGCAAGCTGGCCGCAGGGCCGTTTCGCCGGTCTGGCCACCGCCCCCCGCACCACCGGTCGCCTTCTGCTCAAACCGCAGATTCTCCTGCGCGGCTCCATCGTCCTCGATGCCGACATCCGGGGCGGCATCCGGGCCGAACTCCGCGACCCCCTCGGCGCCGCCCTTCCGGGCTACGCCCTGCACCAGTGCCAGACCTTCGCCGGCGACGGCCAGCGCTTCGGCCTGCACTGGGGCGAGGACAACCTTTCCTCCCAGCCCTACCAGTACGACGCGGTGACGCTCTATCTCGAACTGAACGACGCCACCCTCTACTCGATCAGCCTGTAGGGGGAGAATCGGTTGCGCCTCATGGTCTCGGGTCTTTCCACCGGACCCGGCTGTCGTCGCCGACTTCCCGCCGGTGCTGCTCGTAGGCGGCATGAATCTGGTCCTGGGTGAACCGCCTGCCGGCCAACGTGGCTTCCGGGCCGATATGCCGGATATCAAGGGGGGCAACCTGGACCCCCACCCCCGCAGGCAACACGTCGAGCAGGGCGCGGATATCGCTGGCACCGGGAATCCACGGAGCGGCGTCGATATGGATGTCAACACCCGCATCCTTGAGGGCCGCCACCGCCCGCAAGCGTTCGGCCACGGGAGGCGCGTTGACCTCCAGCCTGGAAACGAGACTCTGATCGAGCGAACACAGGCTGAGAAACACATCGCAATGTCCCTCATGGCGGGCAAGGATGTCGGCGTCCCGCAGGACAAGGTTGCTCTTGGTGCAGGTGCAGAACGCTCGTTTCTGGCGGGACAGCTCGGCCAGCACCGTCCGGGTTATACCAAGGGTTTCCTCTTCCGGCGGATAGGCGTCCGCCAGGGCACCGACAAACAATTCCTGATTGTCCGGCACGTTGGCCAGGCGTTTCCGCAACTCGCCGACCACGGTATCCGGGGAATACCACGGCTCCGCCCTGCCTTGCGATTGGGCTATGCAGTAGATGCAGCCGATGCCGCATGCCTTGTATGGGTTGACGGACCATATCCGCGCCGCCGGATGCTCGATAAACCACACCAGTTTGGTCGCGTCGGTCGTCATGTTGCGTTTGCCTGTTCGCCGCC
>LVAZ01000451.1 GCA_001603055.1 Victivallales bacterium Lenti_02 | reverse complement strand
GTGGCGGCTTCCAGCCCGGCCAGCGAGGGGATGCGGAGGGCGGGGGGACGGCGGCGGGAGGCCCAGCCGGCCAGCGCCACCAGCAGGGGCAGAACAAGCAGCAGCCAGGGGCGGGCGAAGGTCATGGCCGTTTCCCCCGGTTGCGGGCAAGCAGGCGTTCGGTGGCGCGGAAGGCCGCGCGGGCCTGCTCGACGGTCGGCGGTAGCCCCGCGAAACGGATATGTTCGGATACGCTCCAGAGTTCGAGCAGCGGTTCCGCCACGTCGGCCGCCAGGTATTGGGTCTGGCTCAGCCAGGCGGCCTGCTCCCGGAGGGTCAGGCCCGTGGCCGGAACCGCGTAGGTTTCCTGCAAGTGGGCGGCGACCAGATCGCAGAGACCGCCGAAAAGGGCGGCGTCCGGCGTTTCGGCGCGGTTCCGCAAGTCCGCCAGCGGATCGCCGGCAACCGGGGCGGGAGAGGCGGCGGGCCTGGACTTGCCGCGCTTGCGGAACCGCCAGATCAGCGCGAATATCCCGACAATCAGCAGCCAGCCAAGCCAGGGCTTGCCGGGAGCGGGCGGGGGCATGGGCGCGGTTTCGGGGACGGGATCGTCGGGAAGGGCAAGGAGGACGGTGACGGGGGGGATTTCCAGTTTCAGACTGGTGCCCCCGCAGGCCATGTCCAGAATGCCGGGGGGGAGGCTTCCGAAACGATGGGCGCGCAGGGGCAGATACACCAGCCAGCGGCAGGTGCCCCAGCCAACCGTGCGCAACCGCGTGCCGAGTTCCGGACCGGGGGCAAGCCCCTCGGGAAGCTCAAGCCGCAGGTCGCCGCCCGGTCGCCGCCGCCAGGAAGTCTCCACGTAGAACTCGAAGCCGAACTCCTGGCCCAGAGCGACGGTCTGGCTGGCGGGCAGATTGGTGCTTCGCTTGAGCAGGCGCGGGGCCGGGTCGCGCAGCCAGCCGCCGACCGCGAAGGCGAGCAGCAGCAGAGCCACCAGAACCGCCCAGGAGAATTCGCGTTGCCGACCCGTCATCGCGCCATCCCCCGGCGCCCCCCGCGCCGCCTGCCCAGGAAACGGGCCAGCAGGGGCACGGGGTCGTCGTTCTCGCCGATGGCCAGCACCTCGGCCCCGGCGGCGCGCAGGCGGCGGTCCGTGGTCCGGCCCCGTTCGGCGGCGGCAAGGTTCAAGCACGGGCTCTGCCCGAAGGCAACCACCCTGCCCTCGCCCGTTTCGGCGTCGGCCAGGCTGATCCACAGGCCGGACGGCGTTGGCATGCCCTGCGGCTGGACCCGGACCGCGACCAGATCGTGGCGCAGGGACACGCGCCGCACCGCCCGGTCGAAGGCCGGATCGAGAAAGTCGCTGAGCAGCACGAACACCGTGCCCCGGCGGGCTCCGCGATGGGCGGCTTCGAGGGCGGCGCCCAGATCGGTCCCCGCATGGACGGGGGCGTGGGCCACCAGCTCGCGGAGCAGGCGGTGGGCATGGTGCCGCCCCTGGCCGGGGGCGACGGTCCATTCCGGCTCCGTGGTGAACAGCATGGCCCCCACCCGGTCGCGGTTGCGCTGGGCACTGAAGGCGAAGACGGCGGCCAGTTCCAGCAGGCGCTCATGGGTGCGGGCGCAGCGGGTCGAGGCGGAACCGTCCACCAGCAGCAGCAGGGTCAGCTCGCGCTCCTCGACGAACCGTTTGACCACGGGGCGGCCCAGGCGGGCGCTGGCCCGCCAGTCCAGAATGCGGGCGTCGTCCCCGCTCTGGAACTCGCGGATGTCGGCGAACTCGATCCCGCGCCCCCGGAACAGGCTCGGATAGGCCCCCGGCGCGAATTCGTCCACCGCCCGGCGGGTGCGGAATTCGAGCCGCCGGACCCGGCGCAGGATGTCGCTGGCTTCCATGTCAGGGTGTCCGCAGATCGAGGAGGAGACGGCGGACCAGCTCGTCGGCGCCGAGCCCCTCGGCCTCGGCCTCGTAGGTGGGCAGCAGGCGGTGGCCGAGGACGGCGGGAGCGACGGCCTTGACGTCGTCCGGAATCACATAGTCGCGCCCGTCGAGGAAGGCGCGGGCCTTGGCGGCGAGGTGGAGGGCGAGGCTGGCGCGGGGCGAGGCGCCCAGCTCGATGCGGCCCGCGTAGTTCCCGCGCGGGAAGGCGCTCTGGCGGGGGGAGAGCTGGTCGGCGCAGCCCGGCCGGGTGGCGACGACCAGATCGAGGATGTACTCCTCGACGCTTTCCTCGAGGCGCACCCGGTCCACGCTCTCGCGGGCGGCCAGAATATCGCTCAACTGCACCACCTGCCGGGCGGGGGGGAAGGCGCGCGGATGGCCCATGCGTTCGAGAATCAGCCGCTCCTCGTCCCGGCTGGGATAGGCGACCACGGCGCGCAGCATGAAACGGTCCATCTGCGCCTCGGGCAGAGCGTAGGTGCCGGTATGCTCGATGGGATTCTGGGTGGCCATGACCATGAAGGGCGACGGCAGCGGCAGGGTCTCGCCGCCGATGGTCACCTGCTGCTCCTCCATGGCTTCGAGCAGGGCGCTCTGCACCTTGGCGGGGGCGCGGTTCACCTCGTCGGCCAGCACCAGATTCGCGAAGACGGGGCCTTTGCTCACGGCGAAACTGCCGTCGGCGGGACGGTAGACCTGGGAGCCGACCAGGTCGGCGGGCAGCATGTCGGGGGTGAACTGGACGCGGGCGAAGGCCCCGCCCACGGCCCGGGCCAGGGTTTTCACCGCCAGGGTCTTGGCCAGGCCGGGGACCCCCTCGACCAGCACATGGCCGCGGGTCAGCAGACCGATGAGCAGAGCGTCCACCAGGGATTGCTGGCCGACCAGGGTGCGCGCGATCTCCTCCCGCAAGGGGCCGAGAAAAGCGGAGGAGGATTGGGCTGCGGTGGCATCCATGCGGGAAATTGCTCCTTGCTGGCGCGGGAATATAGCCGGTGCCCGCAGGGGTGGCTAGCGCTTGGTCTTCGCCCCGCTCTTGCTCAGCTCCTGAAACGCCTGGGACACGATCTGCGGCCATTTGCGCTGCACCGAGACGGCGAGCGGCTCGCGGGCGCGGGCGAGAAGCTGGATCAGCTCCTCCTCGGTGAAAACGGCGGCGGCGCTGCGCGCCACCCCTGTCCTCACCCGCTCCGCCAGACTGTCCGCCATCGGGTCCGCCGCCACCAGCTCGCGGGCCAGATTCAGCCGGGCCGGGTCCACCTCCTCCTCGGCGGGAAACTGGCCGAAGAGGCTGGTGCGGACAATCTGCTCCTGGAAGAGGGCCTCCTTGGCGCCGAGTTCGCTGCGCGCGAAGCCAAGGGCGTCGGCCAGCTCCTCGGCGGTCAACCCCTTGACGATGGCCCGGATGCAGGCGTTCCGGAGGGCGGTCTCGTCCATCCGCCCCAGGAACATGGCCGCGGCCGGGCTGGCGCGGACGATCTCGAGCAGGCGTTTCCGTTCGAGCAGTTCCCGCGCCTGCTTCTCGCGCGAGGAACAACCCGCCGCCAGCAGCAGGACGAGCACCAGAACCGACCAGCGCGAAACCGGGAATGGACAGGTAAGCATCGCGGCAATCTCCAATTCGTGGATGCCGCCACACTAGCGCCGCGGGGCGGCAGAGCAAGCCGTCCGCCTTGAGCCAAGCCCGCCTTTGGTTTATAGTCCCGCCTGCCAGAGGTCCGAACCTGACTCCCGCCGACGGGTACCCGCCACATGACGTTCAGCGAATTCTGCGAACATGCCGAGCAGTATGTCGTGGAGATCATCGGAGGCCGTCGCCGCACGGTCTACGACAAAATCTTCCGCGCCTTTCTGTTCTGCCTGTCCCGCCTCTACCGCAACGTGGTGCAGTTGCGCCTCACCCTGTACCGCGAGCGGGTGCTGCGGCAGCGCATGCTGGGCTGCTTCGTGGTCAGCGTGGGCAATCTGACGGTGGGCGGCACGGGCAAGACGCCGGTGGTCGAGGTGTTCGCCCGCACCCTCTCCGCCAAAGGCCGGAAGGTGGCCATCCTCAGCCGCGGCTACCGCAGCAAGCCCCCGCCCCTCTGGAACCGCTTTCTGAGCCTCTTCCTGAAGGACTACAAGAGCGTGCCGCCCCGCGTGGTCTCCGACGGCAAACGCCTGCTGATGAACTCCGCCCTGGCCGGGGACGAACCCTACATGCTGGCCTCGAACCTCAAGGACGTCTGCGTGGTGGTGGACAAGGACCGGGTCAAGGGCGGGCTCTACGCCATCCGCGAGCTGGGGGCCGACACCCTGCTGCTCGACGACGGCTTCCAGTACCTCCGCCTCAAGCCCACGGTGAGCATTCTCCTGGTGGACTCGACCAACCCCTTCCACAACCACCATCCCCTGCCCCGTGGCCTGCTCCGCGAACCGATCAAGAACATCCGCCGGGCCGATTTCATCTTCCTGACCAAGTCCTCCGGCGGCAGCCATCTGCGCCATCTCAAGACATTCATCCGCCAGCACAACCCGAAGGCGGAGATCATCGAATGCACCCACCGGCCCATGCATTTGCAGGATGTCTACACCGAAGAGCGCGAGCCCCTCTCCCTCCTGCAGGGGCGGCGCGTCGCCGCCGTCTGCGGCATCGCCGCCCCCGAGAGTTTCGAGAACTTCCTGAGCAAATTCGGGGCCACCCTCGTCCATGCCGAACGCTATGCGGACCACCACCGCTACCGCCAGCAGGAAATCATCGATTTCGTGAACGCCAGCCAGGAGGCGGGGGCCGAACTCATCGTCACCACCGAAAAGGACGCCGTGCGCTTCCCCCGGCTCGACCGGCGCGACGTGCCGATCTTTTTCCTGCGGGTGGAGATCGACATTCTGAGCGGCAAGGAAAGTTTCAACGAATGCATCTCCCGCATCTGCTTCGCCAACCGGGGGAGCGTGAATCGCCCCGCCCCGAACGGCGAAAAACCAGTTGCGGCATTGTGCGGTACTGGAAGGTTGGGTAAACTAGAGTAGGTTGTTGTGGCGAGCGTGGCCCTTAGCCGCTCCCTTTCCCGACGGTGCCGTCCTCCACTTCCTTTCCGGAGAACACAATGAAGTTTCTCCCGACACGCCCACCAATCCTGTTGGCGACCGTGTGGTTTCTTTGCGCGGGCCTCTTCGGCAGCCTTCCGGCCCAGGAAGAGGCCGATGTGTTCGCGACTTCGAAGCGGCGCGTCGACCTGCTCCGCCGCCTGACGGCCGAGCATCTGGCCGAAGCCGGGAACGACGCGCCCGACAACAAGACCAGCCGGGAGATTCTCCGCCGTTTCTCCGCCCAGGAGCCGGACTGCCCGACGGGAACGGTCGTCGGCAAGCTCCGCCAGGACGGCGAAGCCATCGCGGCGGCGGAACGCATCGTGGCCGATCTGGTCGAGACCAGATTCCCTTCCCCGAACGTGGACAAGCTGAAAACCGAGGCCCAGGCCCGCTACCCCATCTACCAGAAGGGTGAACTGATCGAGTTCCTCTACGCCACCAACCCGCAGAACGTCCGCCGGGCCAGAGGGTTGTACGCGGGGCGCAACATCAGCACGGTGCTGGTCGGCTCCAGTGCCATCCTGATCGAGGACATTGCCCGGGTCCAGGGCAACGACGAGGTCGTGCTCCGCTTCGACCCGGAAGCCTCCGAAGCTCTCCGCCGGGAATATGTGGCGGATAAACTGGCCGAATACCGCGCGGCCCGGGAAACCTACCTGGCCCAGGCGTCGGCCTACACCCGCGCCAAGGAACTGGAACGGGTCCGGCTGGCGAACCAGACCGATGGCTACATCTTCGCCGACGGACAGTGGACAACCGCCCGCGAGTTGGTCACCGCCCTGATCGGAGAGGAGAAGGAGCGCATCCGCCGGGAAGCCCAGGCCGCCATCGAGCGTGCCCTGGCCAAAAAACAGGAACGCCTTGCTGCCGCCGCGAACCTCCAGGCGGCCCGCGAACGCGAACTGGCCAGTATCGTCTACGCAAACGTGAGCGCCGCCGATACGGCCTACCGCGAACGGGTGGCGAGCGCCCCAAAACCGGTCGTGGACGCTTCGCCCGAACCCGAGCCCCAGCCGGAGGTGGTTTTCGAGCCGGTGGAAAGCATCCCCCCTCCCCCTCCCCCCGTTGCCGAATCCATGCAGGAGATTCAGCTCATCCCGTTCTGGGCCTATGCGGTCGTCGGCGGCCTGGTTCTGGCCGGCATCGTGATCGGCATCCTCGTCTGGCGGCGGGGGGCGGGAGGCCCCAGCAACGACTTGAAGAAATTCTTCCAGGGGCGCGGCAAGGTCCAGCGCACCTTCTGGCAGATGGCCGAGGAGAAACCCAACACCTTCAAGTACGTGGCCTACCGCTACAACACGGCCGAGGAGGCGCGCCAGGCCCTGCTCCAGCTTTCCTACGTGAGCGAGAGGGTGGGCGGGGATCTGGTGTGCCGCCACGACATCTATTTCGGCTTCGGCCCCCACCAGGAGAAATTCGTCACCTTCGTCGGCGGCGAGAAGCTCAACTACGCCCTCTGGCGGGAAGCCTCGGCCGTCCTCCCCGAATTTCCCGGCGCCGAATATTTCCGGGTGAGCACCGCCCCCGACGTGAACGTCGAAATCCCGAACCTCGACTCTCTGCTGGCCGATTCCAAGCTGCAAATCGAGCACGTCGAGAACCGCGAGGGCGAAGGCACCGACTACTCGAACTACTACATCTACCGCACGCTCGCCAAGGACAACGCCATGGAATTCCTCAAGCACGCCTCGGTCCAGGAGGCAGGCGTCCACGTGGTCGTCCTCACCCCCGATGGGGTCTTCGGCAAGGACGAGAACGGCATCTACGAGGAAGCGGCGGACATCTGGGCCGAGCGCTATCCCGAGTTCTTCGGGAAATAGGCGGGGGAGGCCCGCGCAAGGCGCAATGCCGGAAAGGGTTGGCACATGTCCAACCCCTTCTGGCGATTTCTGCCAGAATCCAGACGTATCCGGTACCCGGGAAACGGCGCGCGGCGACGGAAGCGCCCCGCCCAAACCCGCAAGGCGGGCATGGCGCGGGACGAGTGGCCGCGAGGACACGGCCGCCCCGCGCGAAAGATTGGCACGGTGGGGCCGGCGTCGGATTCAGGTCCATCCCGTCCATCTGGTCCATTGCAAGCCGTGTGTCCGGGCTTGGCAGGGGCAAAACGAAACCGCCCGCCGGACTCGGTGAGTCGGGCGGGCGGAAAAACACCGGGACCGGCGAACCGGCCCCGGATCAGGCGGGGACTAGTACTTCCAGATCATGCCGAAGCTGAGCAGGTCGGCCCGGCCGGTGTAGGTGCCCGACAGGGTCTGGTGGGTGTTCTCGTCGTTGTACTCGGACTTGCCCTTGTCCATGAACAGGTGCATGTAGGCGATATCGAATTCGAGGGTCTCGCTGAAGCGGTAGGTCATACCGCAGCTCGCCCAGTAGCGGTTGACGTCGGGCATGCGGGGGGTGCGGAAGTTCCGGTCCCGGCCGGGGGACTGGTCCCAGGCGCCGCCGAAGCGGAAGGTGAAGTCCTCGCTGTAGTCCCACTCGAAGCCGAGGGCGACGCGCCAGGTGTCCTGCCATTCGAATCTGGTGATGTGGTCGTGCTGGTTGGAGTCGAAGATGGTGGTGACCGTTTCGATGGTGCTCCAGAAGGTGCGCTCCACATCGAGCAGCAGGGTCCAGTCATCGGTCAGGCGCTGGGACAGGCCGAAAGCGACCATGGGCGGCAGGTCCATGTCCGACTTGGTGTCGGTATCGACCAACATGCCGACCGTTTGATAGAATTCGGCAAGGCTCATATCAGCAGTAGGGAAATCAATGTCTGGCGTAAGAAACTTGGCATCTCCCTTAGGGCTATGGGAGATGCGGGAGCGGTAGCTGAGGCCGAGGCGAGTTCCCTCCGCAGGCTGGAACAACATACCCACGCTCCAGCCGAAGGACAGGGAGTCCTCGTTGATCTCGAGGGTGCTATCCATCGTGCCAGGCTGAAAGGAGGGGTCACTCATAATGTCAGCGACGATGGCATTGCCAAGGTCGACATAAGCCGGAATCCCGGTGGCGATCAATCCTTGAGCCATGCTCAAGGCTGCGCTGTAGCCGTCCACCTTGTTGATCTTCTCGAACTGCATGTACTGGATGTTCAGGGCGGCGCCGATGCTCAGGTTGTCGGTGGCCATCCAGGAGAGCGAGGGGCTGATGTCGATGGTGCTGGCGGCGGTCTTGATGGCCTGGTAGCGGCCAACCCAGTGCCAGTCCCACTCGGTCTCGGTGCCGGAGGTGGCGGTGATGCCCAGACCGAAGGCCCAGCGCTCGCCCAGGGGCTGGATCAGATAGAAGTTGGGGATCAGCGAGTAGCCGCCGGCGTTGCCGCCGTTGTTTCCCTGAATAGGAGTCGTACCGTCAAAGTGCGTGGAGCCGTCGTTGGCGAAGGTGGCGCTGGCGCGGAGGATGGTGGTGCCGAGCATGAGCTGGCTTTCCTTGAACCAGGCCGAAACGGCCGGGTTGAAGTAGAGCGCGCCGGGATCGTCGATCTTGGCGGCCATGCCGGCGAAGGAGGCGCCCAGGCCGCGCGGGCTCTGTTCGAGAATGGCGAAGCCCGAGCCGAAGACCATGCCACTGGCGAGGGCGAAAGCCCCCAGAAGGATACGAGCCGACCGTCTCTTCATGCTGTTCATGTTTGTCCTCATTACCACGGTTTCGGTACCGAGGGCAAGCGGGCACCCCACCCGCCGTCCTCACACAAATCCAACACTGACACAAACTCGGATAATGTCGGGATGTCGTCCCTCTTGTCAAGCGGGAACGAACGTTTTTGTCTGCCGGAAAGTAGCGTGTCACACGCCGGAGCTGGCCAGGGGCAGAAGCCGGTGGGCCTCGTTGGTGAGGATGACGTCGATGCCGCGGGCGACGTATTCCCGGGCGTCGGCCAGATCGTCGGACCAGAAGAGATTGCGGATCAGCCCGGCCTCGGCGGCGGCCCGGCAGTGTTCGGCCGTGGCGTTGCGGTAGAACTGGAGGCGCTGGCACTGGTAGCGCAGGGCGACTTCGATCTGCCGGGGCGGATCGTTCTGCCGGTCCAGGCAGTTGCGGGCGATTTCGGGGGCGCAGTCGCGGGCGACGGCGAGCACGTCCTCGGCCCCGGCGATGTAGCCCAGGCGGGCCAGGCCGCGCCGGCGCAGCAGGTCCGCGACCAGGCGCACCAGTTGGCCGTCGGGGCCGGGGGCCTTGATGTGGATGTTCAGCATGGCGCGGCCGGCCACCAGATCGAGCACCTCCTCGAAGCGGGGCAGGCGCACCCCGCGCCAGCGTTCGTCCAGCCGGCAGCCCGCGTCGAAGCGGCGGATTTGGTCCCAGGCCAGTTCGGTGACGATGCCGGCTCCGTCGGTGGTGCGGTCCACGCGGGGGTCGTGGCAGACCACGGGCACCCCGTCGGCGCTGAGCCAGAGGTCCAGTTCGATCTCGGTGACGCCGGGGAGGGCCAGGGCGGCCCCGAAGGCGGGCAAGGTGTTCTCGGGACAGAGACGGGAGAGGCCGCGATGGGCGCAGATGCGGGGAAAGGGCGCGGCGAGCAGGCGTTCGGCCTGTTCCGAGCCGGGCCGGTAGAAACCGGGCAGGCGGTGGTTTTCCAGCAATTCACGGTGTTCCACGAGGGCCTGCCCGTGGGAGGCGGGTTTCCGGTAGCGCCGGCCGGGATCGAACTCGGCCCGGAGCACCGTCGGCTCGGCTCCGGCCGCGGCGACGATCCCACCATCCGGCCCGGCGAGCAGGCTGGTGCCGCCCCGGCCGTCGGGCATGGCATAGCTGGAACGCGCGAACCAGGCGCCCGTGTCCACGGCGCGGGTGCGGGAAAGGTGGAGAATGCGTTCCGGTTCCTCGGACCGCTGGTAGCTGGGCGAAATGACCAGATCGGGCCGCTGGGCGGCCAGCGCGGCGAAGTGCTCGCTGAAATACACGTCGAAGCAGGTGGCGGACCCCAGCCGCAGGGGTCCCAGGTCCAGGACCGGGACATGGGTGCCGGGGACGAAACCCTGCGCCGCCTCGGTGGCGGGGAGGTGGACCTTGTCGTAGTGGCCGGCGGTGCCGCCGTCGGGCGCGAACACCACGGTGCGGTTGCGCCAGGCCCCGCCCTGCTCGACGGCGATGCCCGCCGCCACCCAGGCCCCCAGCCGCCGGGCGGCCGCGGCCAGCCCGGCGGCGAAAACCGCGCCGGGACCGCGGGCGAACGCCACCAATTCCGCGCCGGCCAGCCCCGGCGCGCTGGCATACTCGGGGAGGAGGAGGAAATCCACCTCGCCCGGAGCCAGGCTGGCGAGTTGCTCCTCCTGCCAGGCCAGACAGGCGGCGGCGGCTTCCGGGGTGGCGGCGACGGGATACGGGGGCTGCAGGAGGGCGATGCGCATCTTCCAGACTCCGGATGGACAGGTTCAGGACCGGGTCAACATAACCCGGCATCCGCCCCTTGCCGCCGGATCAGGGATTTTTGCTGAAGAGGGCCGAGGTGGCGATGAAACGCCCGCGCCACTCGGCATGCCCGTCCATGAAGAGAATGTTCAGCCCGTTGTTGTGCCGGAACACCACGAAGGGATAGGTGGTGGTCCATAGCCCCGCCGTCATGTGGTAATAATAGGCGTCCGACATGGCGTAGGTCTGCGAGGGCTTCTTGAACTCCCCGGTCTTGGCATTGGCGTTCACCACGCTGCCGTTGTGGTAGCCCGTTTCCTGGTTCATGGCGAAACCGCCCCAGTTGTGGTTGCTGTAGGACACGGAGCCGGAGCCGACCAGCGTCCCGTCCTCGCCCGCCATCGAGGGGCAGGCCGGATTGCTGCCGCTGTTGCCGCCCCCGTAGGTCGGGCGCGAGAACATCGGCTGGCTGTAGGCGTAGAGCTTCTGGTACCAGAAGCGGTTGGTGGCCACATCCTCGTCCCAGC
Source organism: Victivallales bacterium Lenti_02 (assembly GCA_001603055.1). GTDB lineage: Bacteria > Verrucomicrobiota > Lentisphaeria > Oligosphaerales > Lenti-02 > Lenti-02. The sequence goes on along the minus strand of LVAZ01000451.1, from coordinate 5,104 downwards.
GGGTGGCGGGAAGGGCTTCCGCGCTGTCGTCCACGTACAGAAACAGGCAGATGCTGCGCTGCTTGAGGTCGCTGATGCAGGAAATCTGCCGGGCCTTGGCCCGGGCGCTTGCCAAGGCCGGCATGAGCATGCTGGCCAGAATGGCGATGATCGCGATCACCACCAGCAACTCGATCAAGGTGAAACGTCTACGCATCGGCCATACTCCTTGATGATAAGGGTTTCGCGGCAGCGCCCGGCCACGGATAGGCCGACAAAATGGTACCACCCGGGAAGCAGTCAAGCCACTTCCCGGTTTTTTTTCCGGCTGTTCGGCGGGCAAGGTTCCGGGACGCCTAGTATGTGGGGACGCGAGTGGGGCTGTTGCCGGGGGAGGCGCCGCCGAAGTCCAGGGTGGTCAGGTTCACATACTTGAGCCAACTGACATGGCCGTCGAGGTAGGCCAGATTCGGCCCTTCGCCGTGATGGGTGCGGATGCGCAGCCACAGGGAGCCGTCGCCGTCGACATCGCCGCCGCTGGTGTTCGCCCAGTCCCAGAGCTGCACGTTGCCCGCGTCGGCGATGATGATCGTGCCGGAGATGCCCTTGGTCGATTTGTTCGCGATGTCGTCGATCTTCTTCGCGTTGCCGTCCCGGAGACTGCCGCTAGTGGTGTTGCCCGCCAGTTGGCCGTAGCACACCGTCGTGTCGGTGAGCGAGGGGCAGACGTAGACCTTCTTGTCGTTGATGTAGGGGTAGTAGAAACTCAGCGCGCGATACTGATTCTCGCCCGCCTGGGCGGTGGGATAGGAAGTGTAGGTGGTGTTGCCGACGCTGGTCGCGAAGATGTATCCGTTGAAGTCGTTCGAGTACATCAGCATGCCGAGGCCGAGCTGCTTCAGGTTCGCCGTGCAGGAAATCTGGCGGGCCTTCTCCCGCGCCTTGCTCAGGGCCGGCAGCAGCATCGAGGCGAGAATGGCGATGATGGCGATCACCACCAGCAACTCGATGAGGGTGAATCTTGATCCGGTCCCGCGTCTCAGAGCGTTCATCGTCGGTCCTCCGTGTTGCGACTGCTCACCTTGTGTTGGAATCCCAGAAAACCAGCCACCTGGCAAAAAACGCGGACAACCGCTGCCGGAATGGAGTAGCCACTTCCCAGCAGCCATTGCATTAGGCTAATCAATCCGCTTCCGTTTGTCAAGAGAAAACACTTGACGGCAGCGGGTTTGGTCTCCTCCGCGCCTTGCGCGCCCCCCGGCGGGGCACTAGGCTTTGCCCATGACCGGGACCAGCCCCCAATCCATCCCGACGGCCGACACTCTGGCCATGCTCCCCTGGCGCGCCATGCTGGCCGCGCTGCTCCTTGCCGTCGTCGCCCGCCCGGACCTGCCGACGGGGGAACTCTGGGGGGAATATGTCCAGGCGCCGGACACCCATCCCAACCTCCCAAACGGCTCCTATGCCGGCTATCAGTACGGGGAACGCGAAATCCCGACCATCGAAGGGCCGGTCCACAATGTGCGCGACCACGGGGCGGTCGGCGACGGCGAAACCGACGACGGCCCCGCCATCCGGGCCGCGCTCGATGCGGTCGGGCCCGAGGGGGGAGTCGTCTATTTCCCGCGCGGGCGCTATCTCATCCGCGGCCTGCTGTTCGTGCACACCGACCGGACCGTTCTCCGGGGCGAGGACCGGGAGGGGGTCGAGCTGATCTTCACCGACCCGCTGGCCCGCGCCTGGGGACGGCGCCCGCTGGAAACCGGGCGCCCTCTCACCGAGGCCCAGCGCGCCGTGGTCTCCCGGCTCCGCGAACTCTACGGGGACGTCATCCTGGAAAGCGAGACCCGCCGGGCTTCGTGCTGGTCCTGGTCCGGCGGTCTCGTCTGGTTCACCCCCCGCGCCCGCACCACCTATCGCGAGGACCCGTCCGCCCCGGTCCGCCGGTTCAGCGAAGGCTGGCTGACCGGTCCTGCGCTCGGAGCCGTCGCCGAGGCGGCTTCGCGGGGTGGCCGCCGCCTTGTGCTCGCGGCGGAACCGCAGGTTGCGCCGGGCGATTTCGTCATGCTCCAGCAGCAGGACCCCGGCGACTTCTCGCTCGCCCGGCATCTCTGCGGCGACGGGCCCTGGGCCGCCGCCTACGCCTGGAACCAGAACAATTCAGCGGGCTATCCGGACGGCTTCCGCCGCCCGCTCCGCTGGATCGTCGAGATCGCCGCCGTGGACGGGCGCGAACTCACCCTCCGCCAGCCCCTGCGCTTCGACGTGCGCCCCGAATGGAAGCCGCAGGTGCTGCCTCTCGCCGACACCATCCGCGAAAGCGGCATCGAGACCATGACTCTGCGCTTCAACCGCAGGCACACGTGGGAATCCGCCGGCCACAACCTCTATCCGGGCTGGAACGGCCCCTGGTTCAATCTGGCCATCCATTGCTGGCTGCGCGACCTCACTCTGGTCAACGCCGACAATGGCCCCGGGGTCAGCGCCGCCAAATGCGTCACCTTGGCCGATTTCCGGCTCGAAGCCGACCGGCCCGAAATGCTGCCCCATCACCACGGCACCACCTGCCGCAACGACAGCCATGACATCCTGTTCCGCGATTTCGAGTTCCGCACCCGCCCCCTGCACGGGCTGAACACCGAGCAGACCAGCTCGGGCATCGTCTGGTCCCGCGGCATCATGGCGCACGGCACCTTCGACACCCACCGCAATCTGTCCTTCGACAACATCCGCACCGAGATCGTCGTGAACAACGACGGTCACCACGGCGGCACCGGCGGCCCAGCCATGGGTGCCCGGTTCGTCCACTGGAACATCGAGGTGACCAACGGCAGGAACTACATCATCGGCTGGGCGAACGCCATGCCCGATGGTGCCATCGTGGGGCTCCGCGGCGCGCCGGTCGCCTGGGACACGCGCGCGAACCAGACCCCGGTCGGCGACCTGTCCCGCGCCCGCGTCGAAGCCCTGGATCACATCCCGACCCCGCCCAATCTCCACGAGGCGCAACTCCGCCACCGACTCGGCAAATAGCCCCCCAGCGAGGAGACCCCCATGTCCGAATCCAAACCAACCACCCGTGTCACCGTGCTCGGCAGCGCCACCGTGGTGCCCGCCGCGGACCAGGACACGGCCTGCCTGCTCCTGAACAACGATCATCTGATCGACACCGGCTGGAACGCCGCGATCAACATGCTCCGCCACGGCGGCGACCCCTTGCAGGTGGACTATCTCTTCATCACCCACTGCCATCACGACCACTACATCGGGCTGCCCCAGTTGCTCTTTGTCCAGGCCATCCAGCGGGCGCGGCGGGAGGGCCGCCCTCCCCTCACCGTGATCGGCCCGCGGCCGGACATCGGGATGGTGGTGGAGCGGGCGCTGCACTTCCTGCGCAGCGAGCAGTTTCCCGGAGCGGCCATCGTGCCCAACGTGGTCCCCTTGCAGGCGGGCGACAGTTTCCGCACCTCCCGTTTCGAGGTGACCACCGCGCCGACCATCCATCCGGTGGTCGGGCTGTGCTACCGTTTCACCGATCTGACGACCGGGGCCACGCTGGCCGTCACCGGCGACACGGCCTACCTTCCCCCTCTGGCCGACCATGTGCGCGGCGTGGACCTGCTGGTCCACGAGGCGAGCCGGGGGGCCTGCGCCAGCCACACCAACGAGCGGAGCGGCCACTCGGGCAGCATCGACGCCGCGCGGATCGCCCAGGCGGCGGGCGTCCGCCGACTCGGGCTCATCCACTACCCCACGACCCAGCGCGAGAAGGTGCTGGCGGTGGCTCGGGACGTCTTCCCCGCCACCGTGGCCCTATGCGAAGGCGACCGGATCGAGCTGGGCGGCTAGTTGCCCGCGACCCGGCGGCGCTGCTCGGCGAGGAACTCCAGCATCCGGTGCTGGTTGTCCCCCGTCCAGCGGTAGAACTCGTCGTGGTCCAGCTTGGCGGCGGCGGCCTCGTCGCAGACCACGGTCACGGCCGGATGGAACTGGAGGATCGAGGCGGGGCAGATGGCGGCGACCGGTCCCTCGACCATCGCCTTCACCGCGTCGGCCTTGCTCCGGCCCGTGGCCAGCAGCAGAATCTCGCGGGAATCCATGATCGTCTCGACTCCCATGGTCAGCGCCCAGCGGGGCACATCCTCGGCGCGCTCGAAGAAGCGCCGGTTGTCCTCGATGGTCTGCTTGGTGAGGGCCGTCTCGTGGGTGCGCGAGCGGAGCGAGCTGGTCGGCTCGTTGAAGCCGATGTGGCCGTCGCGGCCGATGCCGAGGATTTGCAGGTCGATGCCGCCCGCCTCCACGATCTCCCGCTCGTAGTCGGCGCAGTGCCAGGCGATGTCCTCGGGCAGACCGCTGAGAAAATGGACGTTCTCGGGCCGGATGTTGACGTGGCTGAACAGATTTTCCTCCATGAACCGGCGGTAGCTCTGCGGATGGGTCGGCTCCAGCCCCAGATACTCGTCCAGATTGAAGCTGACCACTTCGGCGAAGTCCACTTCGCCGCGCCGGTAGCTGGCGATGAGCGCCTGATAGAGCAGCACCGGCGTGCCGCCTGTGGGCAGCCCCAGAACCCGGTAGCGCCGTTCGGCCAGGCGCTCGCGCACCAGCCCGCAGGCGAATTCGGTGACGGCCGCCGCATCGTTCTTGATGACCACATTCATCGCAACCATGTCCCCTTGTGTCTGGCAGGTTGAAACCGATCGCAAGCCGCCAACGTAGCCCGCCGACTCCGTTCCGTCCATGCGGAACAGCCCAGTTTGGCCTAAAGGCCCATTGACGAAATGGCCTGGATAGAGTATTCCTTTTACAGTGTGGGATTGTCGTACTACCGTTCCAGACATAGCAACCCGCCGAAACGCCGCGGCAGAGCCGGGCAAACGGGAACACGGAGGTCGGATCATGGGAACAGACAACACAGCGTCCAGCCGCGCGCACCAGTGGCGCTTCTACCGGGTGGGCGGATTCGACCAGGTAGTGCTCGACCGGGGCGGCGACATCGAGCATCTCGACCAGCTCGACCAGAAACTCTGGGTAGCCCTGGCCTGCCCCACGCGGGACATCCATTTCGACACCAAGACGCTTGATCTGATCGACACGGACAAGGACGGGCGCATCCGGCCGCCGG
>LVAZ01000052.1 GCA_001603055.1 Victivallales bacterium Lenti_02 | reverse complement strand
GGCGGCGGGGGCCGGTGGGGACTGCCGGGGGCGGCTCGCCTTCCCTGGCTTCGGGGACGACGGGGCGGGGGGAGTCGGCGAAGGTTTCGAGCAGCGGGGCCCATTTGCGGTTGCGGTCGGTGATGAGGACGGCGTGGGCCGCCTCGTCGGCCACTTCCATTTCCCGGAGTACGCCGGCCAGGGCCTCCTCGTCGCCCCGGCGCCAGACGGCGACCAGGGCGCCGAGGCTTTCCTCGAGGTCGGCGAGGTCTTCGAGGGTCTGGGTGAGGACCTTCGTTCCCAGGGGTTCGAGGGCCTTTTCGAGCAGGTCGAGCTGCTGGCCGACGGTTTCGAGGGCCTTCACCTGTTTGCCGTCCTGCCTGCCGAGGCGGAAGAAGTGCTGGTCGGTGCCCCGCTGGGGGTCGTAGCCCGCGCGGACCACGGCGGTGGCGGTGAGCATCTGCGCGCAGAACCAGGGTTTGAGCGACCGCAGCATGACCAGGGGCAGCCCGAGCCGTTCGGCGCAGGCCTGCACTTCGGCCCAGGTTTCCGGACCGACGGTCTCTTCGAGGGTCTTGCCCTCGCCGAGGCGACCGCGCAGCATCATGCGGACGGCGCTCCAGGGCGAGGCGGCCTTGGCCATGTCCACCTCGAAGACGCAGAGGTCGGCCGCCGCGTAGGCGGCCGCCACCTGCGGGTGGACGGGGTAGAAGTCGGCGCGGCCGATGTGCAGCGAGCCGAGCAGGTGGATGGTGGTGCCGTCTGCCCGGCTGGCCCGCCAGAGCAGGGGCCGGTCGGTCGGCTCGGCCGTCGCCAGGGTGCCCAGCACCAGGGGAATCCAGAGCAGCCGGTTGCCGCGCCGCATGTCGCCGCCGTCCATGGCTATTCTCCGATGATTTTGACCAACACCCGTTTGCGGCGCATGCCGTCGAGCTCGTAGTAGAAAATCTGTTCCCAGGGTCCGAAATCGAGTTTGCCGTCGGTGACGGCGACGACGACCTCGCGGCCCATGATGGTGCGTTTGAGGTGGGCGTCGGCGTTGTCCTCGTAGCCGTTGTGGCGGTAGCGGGAGTGGGGTTTTTCGGGGGCCAGGCCCTCGAGCCATTCCTCGTAGTCCTGATGGAGGCCGGACTCGTTGTCGTTGATGAAGACGCTGGCGGTGATGTGCATGGCGTTGCAGAGCAGGAGGCCCTCGCGGATGCCCGATTCGCGCAGGCAATCCTCGATCTGTGGGGTGATGTGGATGATCTGGCGGCGGCGGCCGGCCTCGAACCAGAGTTCCTTGCGGTAGCTTTTCATGGGTGTCTCCGGAGGGAATCAGAAAGCGATGGCGAAGCGTTCCTCGGCGCGGTCCAGGATCGCCCGCACCGCCGGTTCGTCGGGCAGTTCCCGGCGGATGCCCCGGAACAGGCCGCGCGAGCGCATCAGGGCGAAGGTAGGCGCGAAATTGACATCGTACAACCAGCCGACGCTGAGGAGGCGCATGTCGAGCAGAGAGCGGATGTGCTGGTAGGAGGCGGTGCGCCCGGCGGCGACGGCCTCCACCACGGCGGGCGACAGGGGCCCGTCCGGGTCCACATGGAGGAGGATTTCCGGGAACTGCTCGTAGCTGCGGGTGCGGAAGGTCTCGACGAAGACCTCGAGGATGTCGAGCTTGTCGGCGTCGCGCAGGGCGGCGAGGACATCGCGGGTCCGGCCCGTCACTTCCGGGGGGATGGCGAGGCGGTTGTGCAGATGCACCGCCGTGACGAGGCAGGCTTTCGTGTCGGGGGGAAGCCCGGCGAGGAGATCGTGTTCGGCGAGGAGCTGCACGCCGCGTTCGCCGTGGTCGAAGGAGCGGGGGTCGGCGAAGGTCTGGAAGCGCTGGTACTGCTCGAAGCGGGCCACGTCGTGCCAGATTCCCGCCGCCTCGGCCAGCTCGGCCCGGTCCCCGTCCCAGCCCTCGCCGAGGGCGATGGCGCGGCAGTTGTCGGCGACTCGTTCGGTGTGGTCGAGCTTGAGCCGGAGCATGGGATGGAGGCCGGATTCCCCGGCGAAGCGGGCGACGTAGGCGCGGAACCGCTGCCGTTGCTGGTCAGGCTGCATGGGATTTTCTCCGGGCGAGCCAGCCGACGGCGAGGATCAGGGCGGAAGCCGCGCAGCCCCAGAGTCCGGCCACGGCGGAATCGCCGGTCCGGCCCGAGACGAGCAGGCCGACCGGCAGGCTTCCCCCGGTCAGCATCGCCAGCCAGACCAGGGGCCGCCGGATACTTCCGGCCACCGTCGGGAAGCGGAGCAGCAGAAGCGGCGCGAGCAAGCCGCCGGAATAGAAGGCGTAGGCCAGCAGCAGATTGGGAATGATGCGCGGATTCCACCAGGCGACTCCTGCCGCCAGGGTTCCGGCCACGGCGACGAACAGCCGTCCGTAGCGCCGCTGGCGGCGTTCGTCGTGCCGTCGTCCGCAGAGGTCCAGCTCGACGACGGAGGCCACGGTGAGCAGACAGGTGTCGGCGCTGGAAAGAGTTGCGGCGAGCAGGCCCGCGTTGATGAGATAGCCCGCTGGGATGGGGACCGCGCCCGACTGGGCGAGCAGCCAGGGCAGGGCGTCGCGGGAGTTGGCCAGCTCGATGCCGGCTTCCCGGATGGCCACGCCGATGGCGGTGACCAGCAGCCCCGCCACCGCCAGCATCGCCCCGGCCAGCAATCCTCCCCGGCGGATGGCATCACGGTCCCGCGCCAGCAGCACCCGGCTGCACAGGTCCGGCCCCACCACGTACATCCCCCCCACCACCACCAGCACGGCCAGAATCTGAGCGGGACTGGTGGGGGCGAACTCGACCGCTGCCGCCGGCGGCGCCGCCAGCCCGGCCAGACGGCCCAGATAGAACAGCGGCACCAGCACCGCCGCGCCGATCAGGAGCACCTGCAACCGGTCCGTCCGCAGCACCGAGGGCTGTCCCCCCCAGGCCGTGTAGGCCGACACCGTCCCCGCCGTCAGCACGATTCCGGCCCCGAAGGGCAGGCCGAACAGCGCCTGCATCACCCCGGCGGCGGCCACCCATTGGGCCGCGATCACCGCGATCCACATCACCGCGATCAGCCCCGCCGCCAGCACCCGCGCGGGGGTGCCGTAGACCGTCTCCGCCCATTCCGGCAGGGTGCGCACCCGTTCGTCCCGGCGCATGCTCGGCCCCCACACCAGCCCCAGCAGGGCCAGGCCCAGCGCCCCCGACCCGAGCCACCAGAAGGATACCCAGCCCAGCCGGTACGCCTGCCCCACCAGGCCGATCGTCGTCGAGGCCCCGAGGCAGGTCGCCGCCAGCGACGCCGCCACCGTCAGTCCGTCCGCCGAACGGCGCGACAAAAAGAACCCGTCCCCGGTCGGTCGCCGGGAAAAACCCGGCGCCACCGCAGCCAGCACCAGCACCACCGCCATTATGGTCCAAATCAGCGACACGCAGACCCCCTGGGCATGAAATGCAAAAGCCCTAACCTACCCCGCCACTCCCCGCCCGACCAGCGGAGAGAGCCGGTCGGCCGGGGCGGGGAGCGGGGCTGCCCATCCGGACGGTGGAATAATTCCCGGAATCGGCCCCGGATGGTTTGCGGAAGGGGGCTTGGACACTTATTGTTTCGATGCGATGGAACAAACGTATGAAAGGGGTTGCTCGATGATGGTACGCACATTCGCCTTGTTTGCCGGTCTGGCCTTGCTCGTCGGCTGCGGCCAGCCGCAGGAACCTGTGGCTGGCGGGAAGCCGTCGGTGCCGGTGGTGACGCTGACCTACGCCAATTTCCCGCCCGCCGCCACCTTCCCCTGCGTGCAGATGGAGCACTGGCGGGAGGAGGTCGAGGCCGCGTCCGACGGGCAGGTGAAGGTGCGGACCTTCCCCGGCGGGCAGTTGCTCGGCGCCAAGAACATGCTGGACGGGGTGATCGACGGCACGGCGGACATCGGTTGTTTCGCCATGAGCTACCACCCCGGCCGGTTCCCGCTATCCGAGGCGGTGGACCTGCCCCACTTCTTCCCCTCGGCCACCAGCGCCAGCCTGGTGCTGCACGATCTGCTCGAGAAGTACCAGCCCAAGGAGTTCGCGGAGGTCGAGGTGCTCGCGGTCTTCACCTGTCCTCCCGGCGCCATCATGACCTCCCAGGAAGTCAAGACCCTGGCGGACTTGCAGGGCCTGTCGCTGCGCGTCTCGGGGACGGCGGTCGAGGTGGCCAAGCGCCTGGGCGCGGTGCCTGTGGCCATGCCCCAGTCCGACACGCCCTCCGCCATCCAGAAGGGTACCGTGAAGGGCATCCTCTCCTCGATGGAGGTGCTCAAGGACATGAACTACGCCGCCTACTGCCCCTACGCCCTCAAGCTCGATCTGGGCGTGGTCAGCTTCGCGGTGGTGATGAACCGGACCAAGTTCCAGTCTCTCTCCCCCGAGACTCAGGCATTGCTGAAAAGCCGGGCCCGCGCCCAGGCCGAATGGACCGGGCAGTACGTGGACGGCCATGTCCAGGCGGCGCTCGCCTGGTCCGCCCAGGAAAAGGGCCACAAGCTGGGCAGCTTCTCCGCCGAGGAGACGGCCAAGGTCCGCGAGCTGCTCCAGCCGCTGGTGGACGAATACGTCCAGCGGATCACCGCCGCCGGCCTGCCGGGCGAGGAGATCATCCGCGACATCGCCGCTCTCAAGGAAAAGTATGCGGACCGCTAGGGGCCGCAGAAAACGACCGTGAAACGCTTCCGTCAAATTGAACACCGCATGTGCCAAGTCTGCCTGGTTCTGGGCGGCCTGTCGCTGATCGGTCTGGTTCTGGTCATGGGCGGGAATGTGCTGCTGCGCCAGATCGGCTACCCCGCCGTGGGGGCCAACGAGCTGTCCGGCCTGCTTGGGGCCTTCGCCATCGCCTGCGGCCTGGCCGACGCCCAGCGCCAGCGGATGCATGTCTCGGTGGACCTGCTCAACCGCCGGATGCCGTTGCTGGTGCAAACCCTCCTGAAGGGGTTCAACGCCCTGCTTTTCGCCCTGTTCTATGGTGCCCTCGGCTACATGTCCTGGCGCTACGCCCTGCGGTTGCGGGCGCAGGGGGAGCTGTCGGAAACGCTCCGGCTCGCCTTCCATCCCGTGGTCTACGCGGTGGCGGCGGGCTTCCTGCTGCTGGCCCTGACTCTGCTGCTTGAATTCGTCACTCTGGCCGCCGACCGGCGGGTGGCGGTCGTCGCCAGTGCGGAGTCCGCCCAATGAGCGAGCCGATTTTCGGAGTGGTCGGCATCGTCGCGATGCTGATCGGCATCTTTGTCCTGAACATGGCGCCGGGCCCGGCCATGGCCCTGTTCGGCTTCCTCGGCCTGGTCCTGCTGGCGGACGCGCCCCTGCAAGCCCTGCTTCCCACCATGAACACGGTGGCGAGCACCTTCTGGGAGCAGTTCTCGAAGCCCGACTACGCGGCCATCCCCCTGTTCATTCTGCTCGGGGAGGTCATCTTCTACGCGGGCTACAGCGCCCAGTTGTTCGACGCGACCCACAAATGGTTCGGCAGCCGCCGCGGGGGGCTGGCCATCACCACGGTCCTCGCCTCGGCCGGCTTCTCCGCCATCTGCGGCTCGAACACCGCCACCGCCGCCACCATGAGCGCCGTCGCCATTCCCTCGATGAGCGAGTACAACTACCACCCCGTGCTCAAGACCGGCGCGGTGGCGGCCGGCTCGACCCTCGGGGTCATGGTGCCGCCCAGCATCGTCCTGGTGGTCTACGGGCTCTACACCGGGGAGAGCATCGGCAAGCTCTTCTTCGGGAGCGTGGTTCCCAGCCTGGTGCTGACCGGGCTGATCGTACTGACCGTGGTCGGCATCTGCCGCCTGCACCCGACCTGGGGCCCCGCCCACGCGGGGACCACCCTGCGGCAGAAACTGGCGGCCGCGCCCCAGGTGCTCGACATCCTGATTCTCTTCGCCGTCATCATGTACACGCTGATGACCGGCAAGGTGACCCCGACCGAGGTGGCCGGCGTCGCCTGCCTGCTGGCCGTCGGCATGTGCCTGCTGCGCCGCAAGCTCAGTTGGCCGAAATTCCGCAACGCCCTGCGCGACACCCTGCGCATCACCTGCATGGTTTTCGTCATCATGGCGGGGGCCAAGGTCTTCGGGATGTTCCTCACCCTCAGCTACCTGCCCACCCGGATCGCCCAGATGGTGGGGGGGCTGGGGCTCCCCGGCCCCGTCATCCTCTCGATCATCCTGCTCTGCTACATCGTCGGCGGCTGTCTGATGGACGCCCTGGCCTTCCTGCTCATTTCGCTGCCCATCTTCCTGCCGCTGATCCGGGAGATGGGCTACGACCCGGTTTGGTTCGGGGTGGTGGTCTGCGTGGTCACGACCCTGGGCGCCATCACCCCGCCCATCGGCATTTCCTGCTACGTGATCGCGGGCATGTGCAAGAGCGTCCGGGTCGAGCAGGTGTTCCGGGGCGCGTTGTACTACGTGCCCTCGTACATCCTCACCGTGATGGTGCTGCTGCTCTGCCCCCACTTCACGGTGGGCTGGCTGGCCTCCTTCGCCCGCTGACCGGCTATTTGCGCATTTCCATGGGTTCGAGGACGCGGTCGATGCGGGTGGTGCCGGGGAGGCACTGGGGGCCGCAGGCGCAGATGTAGTTCCCCGGCGTCATGCCCAGCTCGGGGCCGATCTCGCGCCACATCTCGTTGGTCTCGGTGCAGAGGAAGACGGGGACGTTCCGGTCGTGCCGCCGGATTTCGGCGATCAGGAAGCGGTAGAGTTCCACCCGGGCGGCATGGGGGAAGAGCTGGGCCGAATTCGGGTCCCGGTTCGGGGCGCTTTCCTCGAGCGCTTGCAGGAAGGGCGGATCGAGCAGCCCGGTGTCGATGCAGCTCTTGAACTCGGCGAAGTCCATCCAGGCGAGCATGAAGAGGCCCACGCTTTCCGGCCGGGTGCGCGCGAACATGTGCTCGATCACCTGGCGGTACTGGTCGCGCCAGCCCTTGACGGGGACAATGGGCTTGAGCTTGAAGCGGATGGGGATGCCCGCCTCCTGGCAGCGGCGGGCGGCCTCGATGCGCTCCTCGGGGAGGGCGGAGCCCGGCTCGATCAGGCGCGCCGCCGTGGGGCTGGTCACGCTCCACAGCACGATGGTGCGGCCCCGGTGGTCGACCTCGCGCAGAAAATCGAGATTGGCGCTTTTGGTGTGGATCAGATAGTGCTGGTCGGGGGTGGTGGCGTAGTACTCGGCGAGCAGCTTGGACAGCCCGTACTCGGGCTCGAAGCAGGGGGTGTCGCTGAGCGCCGAATTGTACATGAAGACCTTCTGCCAGGGTTCGGCCTCGGCGGCGGGAATCACCTGGCGGGTCAGAAACTCCTCGAGGTTGGTGTTGACGATCGAGACCTTGCCGCCGGGGCAGTACTGGCAGCCGTGGGGGCAGCCGAAGATGGTGTCGAACTGCACCCGCGCCCGGCAGACGCCCCGCTTCGAGGAGAAGTTCTCCCGCGCCACCGTCCGCCCGCCGTGGCCGAGCAGATTGCGCACCAGCCATTCCGACGTGCCCGGCGGACACTGGGCCAGCACCGGCTTCACCTCCGGCGCGTCCTCGAAGCGCATGGTCGAGAAGACCAGGGAGGGATCGGCATGGGGGCCGAGACAGCCCTGCTTCCGCCTCGCGTCCTGCCAGCCCTTGGCCTGGATCAGCTCCGGAATGTCCGCGTCGGCGGCCCGTTCCACCCGGTCCAGACTGGTTCCCAGAGCCCCGAGCATGCGCTCGACCCGGGCCGCGGAACGCGGCTCCGCCAACGCGCGGTCAAGAACGACAATCGACGGCGGCGACATCGTATACATGGCATACCTCGCATTCCGGCCAGCAAATCCGGAGAGAATGCCGCCATTCCGGCGAAAAGCAAACGCCGCGCCGGGAAAAAATGGCGGGGGCTCCCCGGAACCTCCCGGCAGTTTGACAGCCAGCGGCTTCCGGCTACGGTTCCGGTCGGCACGGGGCAATCATCGAGGACACACGGACATGTTGGAACTAACCAATCTGCGGCACGGGGCGGTGGTCAACGCGGGCGACGGCGTGGAAAGCGGGAGCGATCTTGTCATCCCGGTCGAGGGTCTGGCGGACCCCGGCTCGCTGGTGGAGGTGAACGGGACGCGGGCCCGGCTGGTGGGGCGGCGCTTCCAGGCCCCGGCCACGCTCGCCCGGCAGTTCAACGACATCGTCGTCACCAGCCGCGGCAAACATGGCGAGGCCCAACTGAAAATCCGCGTGGTGTGGGACCGCAAGTCCTTCCGGCGCTACAACTTCTTCATCGACGACAACATCTTTTTCCTGACCGACATTTGCCAGCAGGGCTGCCGCTCGCTGTTCGACCACTTCTATCTGGCCTTCCTGCGCCGGATGCACCGGGAGTACGGCACCAAGTTCACCGTCAACCTCTTCCACCACAACGACCATCGCGAATTCAGCCTGAGCGATTTTCCCGACCGCTACCAGGGCGAGTGGCGGGAGAATGCGGACTGGCTGAAACTCTCCTTCCACGCGCATTCCGAATTTCCCGACCGGCCCTACGGGCAGCCGGACGGGAGCAAACTGGCGGCGGACTACGACCGGATGCAGGCCGAGGTGGCCCGTTTCGCGGGCGAGGAGGTCTTCTATCCGCCGGTGGTGATCCACTGGGCCATGGTCCACCCCCGCGCGCTGCCGGTGCTGGTGAAGCGCGGGGTGAAGGTGCTCACCGGCGGGTTCATCGGCGACCCCGCCCCGGCCCACGAGCCGGACCTCCAGTACCGCACGGCGGACATCGGCTATTTCCAGGACACGGAGACGGCGCTGTATCTGGAGCAGAAGCGGGTGCTCTACGATTTCGCGCAGGGGCTGGCCTTCAGCAAGGGCAATTTCTGCGCCAACAAGGTGCCTCTCCCCGCCGTCCTGCCCCGCCTGGAGGCCGCCTGCCACAGCCCGGTCTACCGCGACACGCTCAGCCTGGCCACCCACGAGCAGTATTTCTTCCCCTACTACCACAACTACGTCCCGGACCACGGCGAGCGCATCGAGACCGCCCTGCGCTACATCACCGAACAGGGCTACCAGCCCATTTTCTTCAACGACGGCTTCCTCGGCAATCCCGCCTGGCCGTAGAGGGAAAGGCGGGGCCGGGTGGCGTTATTTCATGCCCTTGGGGCCGATGCGGTGGTAGGGGATGGGCTCGAACCCTTCGACCCGGCGCCAGATTTCGGGGAGTTTCTCGAGATCGAGGGCGCCTTTTTCGGGGTCGGGGAGGAAGGGGAAATCGGTCAGCTCGAAGATGGCGTTGTTCTCCTTTTCGAGCCATTCCTCCTTCACCTCCTTGGCCAGGGCGAAGGGTTGTTTGCAGCCGATGAGGATGTTGTCGCGGAGGACGTTGCCCAGGGGCAGGAGGGGCTCCTCGTCCAGCACCCGCGCGAGGCGTGGATAGCGTTCGCGCCAGAGCGGGGACAGGTAGTCCACCTCCTCGGCCCGGGCGCGGAGGTTCCAGGAGCCGGGGCGGTCGAGGGTGATGGCGCGGGGGCCGCGGGCGTCCACATGAATGCCTCTGGGGAGACCGATGAAGAGATTGCCCCGGATGGTGTTGTCGCGGCCGCCGCCGAGCAGGACGCCGCGGCCGACGCCGCCGAAGACGATGTTGCCGACGACGGTGTCGCCGCTGTCGCAGTCGTCGAGGTAGATGGCCTGGGAGCCGGAGCCGCCGGGGCGGTTGACGATGCTGTGGATGAAGTTCCAGCGGACGACGTTGCCCTGCGAGGCCCAGTCCCGGCCGGTGTAGAAGACGCCCACGTCGCCGTAGACCAGGCAGACGTGGTGGACCTCGTTCAGTTCGAGGAGGTGCTCGTTGCCGCCGTAGGAGACGCCGCCGGTGGGGCAGTGGTGGATGAGGTTGTGGGCGACGCGGTTGCCGCAGCCGCCCAGATTCACTCCGCGCCCGTTCTGCCAGTCGTAGCGGCCCAGGTCGTGGAGGTGGTTGCCGACCACCGAGCAGTTGCCGCTGGTGAGGGTTTTGCGGTCGCCCGCGGTCATGCCGACGGCCCGCACGCCGACACGGGTGATCTCGCAGCGGAGGACATGGTTGTCCGAACCGCCGGAGGCCATGACCCCGCTAAGTCCCATATTGCGGACCAGGCAGGTTTCGACGCGGGCGTGGCGGCAGTTTTGCAGTTCGACGGCATTGCCGCAGCCGTTCTCGAAAACCAGGTCGCGGAGGACGAGATGGCTGCTGCCGACGGCCTTGAGCAGGGGATTGCGGCAGAGCGAGAGATAGACCGGGGTTTCCGCCACGTCGCCGGGCGGCCAGAAGTAGAGTTTCTGGTTCCGGCGGTCGAGGTAGTATTCGCCGGGGCGGTCGAGTTCCTCGAAGACGTGGATGGCGTAGAACTCGCGTTTGGAGTCCTTGTGGCGGGGGTTGCCGATGCCGTAGCCGTGCTTGGCGGCGAGGCGGAGTTCGCGGGTTTCGGGGTCGTAGGCGGCGGCCTTGAGCGTCTCGTCGGACCATTCGTAGCACCAGAAGCCGTGGAGGTAGACGCCGCGGTCGAGGTCCCAGTGTTTGGCCCGGTCGTCGGGGAAGCGGAAGGAGCCGGGCCGGTAGACTTCGCGGGTGACCCAGTGGACGGGGTCGGAGGCGCCCGCGTCGATCACTTCGGTGAAGGCGGTGAAATCCTCGTTGGGCCAGCGGGCGGACTGCATGGGCTGGTTGCCGAAGATGACCTCCTCGACGCCGGGGGCGCGGTACTGGAGGGGCAGGTCGCGCAGGGGCGGGAAGCCCTGGGCGGCGAGATCGGCGACGAGCACGCTTCGCCGCGCCTCCGGGGAGATCAGCGTCGCCGCTTCCGCCTCGGAAACGGGAACGAATCCCGTGACCCGTCGGGCGCCGGTGAGGCGGGCCTGGCGGGGTGTCACGGCCCGGATTTCGAGGGGTGCCTCGGGGGTGCCCCCATGCTCGGCCCCGAGTTCGAGGCCGTTCTCGACGTAGTATTCGCCGGGGGCGAGCCAGATGGTTCCCGGGCCGGTGCCGCGCGCCAGTTCGAGGGCTTTGGCGACAGTGCGCAGGGGTTGCTGGCGGGTGCCGGGGTTGGCGTCGTCGCCCTGGGGGGAGACATGAGTCTCGCGGGCGCAGACGGCGGCGGCGAGGGCGAGGCAGCCGAGGGGAAGCAGGCGCATGGCGTTTCTCCCGGATGGGCGGGGGGCGGTTTCGGCGGATGGAGGAAGGTAGCCGGTTTGCCCGGTTCCGTCAACCGACCTTCGACTCCGCCAGCAGCCGGACATCGGTGCCGGAGGGGAATTGGTGGACGCGGAGGCCGAATTCCTCGACCACGGCCAGAATGTGGTCGAAGATGTCTGCCTGCACGCCTTCGTGGGCGACCCAGGCGGTGTCCTTGGTGAAGGCGTAGACCTGGATGGGCAGGCCCTTCTCCGTGGGCTGGAGCTGGCGGACCATGGAGATCATGTTCTGGTGAATGCCGGGGTGGCTCTTGATGTAGGCGGCCAGATAGGCGCGGAAGGTGCCGACGTTGGTGAGCCGCCGGGCGCTGATCGGGGAGTCGGGATCGATGCTCTGCTGGTGGTTGTACTGCTCGATCTCGGCCAGTTTCTCGCGGATGTAGGGGGAGAGAAGCTGGGCGCGGCAGAGCCGGGAGGCGTCTTCCTGGCTGAGGAAGCGGATGCTGTGCATGTCGATGAAGACGCTGCGGCAGATGCGTCGGCCGCCCGCCTCCTGCATGCCGCGCCAGTTTTTGAAGGAGTCGGAGATGAGGGCGTAGGTGGGGATGGTGGTGATGGTCTGGTCCCAGTTGCGGACCTTGACGGTGGTGAGGGTGACGTCGATCACGTCGCCGTCGGCGTTGTATTTGGGCATTTCCATCCAGTCGCCGACCGCGAGCATGCGGTTGGCGGAGAGGGTGATGCCGGCCACGAAGCCGAGGATGGGGTCTTTGAAGACCAGCATCAGGACGGCGGTCATGGTGCCCAGTCCGGTGATCATGATGGTGGGCGATTCGCCGAGAATGGCGGCAAGGGCGACAATGAGGGAGAGCAGAAAGACGGTCAGCTTGATGACCTGCACAAAGCTGCGGATCGGCATGTGCTTGGCGAAGGGCATGCCGTTGTAGATGGCGCTCAGGGAATCGAGGATGGCGTAGACGACGAGCAGGCCGAAGAACATGATCCAGAGCTGGGCCGCCAGCCGGACGACCAGCCAGAAGGACGAGTCTTCGGGCAGCCAGGCGGCGCCCAGGACATGGACCAGAACCCCGGGAATCAGCGCGGCCAGCCGGTTGAAGGTACCCCGTTCGACAAAGGTCTCGTCCCAGTGGGTGCGGGTGCGTTTGGCCACGGCGGCGATGGCCGGGACGGCCAGCAAGCGCAGCAGCAGGTAGGCGACAATGGCCAAAGCGAGAATCTTGCCGAGGGCAAGCAGCACAGACAGAGTTTCGCCGGTCAGCATGTTGTCAAGCATGAATGGTTCTCCTTGGTTGGCGCCGGGCAAGGGTCCGCGCCCGCCGATCGGTTGGTTCCGACGGAGAAGGGACGGCACGCGGCCTTGCAACGGCCGTGCCGCCACCACGCATGGTTCCGTACCCTTTCATCCCGCCGGGTCCACACTACATGCGGAACCGTCCCCCCGCAAGCCGTCCGGCGGCATCAGGGCTGGAGGTCGAAGCGTTCGCCCAGGGCGTGGGGGCCGGGATTCGCGACGGTGTTGCCCTCGACGACCCCGGCCTTGAGGTCTTCGAGGATGAGGGCGTGGCCGAGTCCGGGCGTGGCTTTGCCGCCGTGGGTGGGGGGATCGACGGGGAGGTTGCCGTGTTCGGCGATGCGGTTGCCGACGATGCGGACGGCCTCGGCGCCGCGGACGACGATGGCGGCGCCGCCGGGGCGGAGGATGGTGTTGTCGGCGATTTCGATGCAGCGTTGGCGTTCGGCGACGGCGAGGTCGCCGGGGGTGGTCAGGTCGATGGCGTAGCGGTGGCCGTTGCGGGTGGTGCCGACGCTGGTGTCCACGATGGTGTTGTCGGCGATGCGGGCGTGGTGGACGTTGGCGCCCTCGCCCCAGAAGCCGGGATGGCTTTGCAGGGAGATGCCGCCGCCGCAGGTGTTTTCGAGGTGGTTGTTGACGATTTCGGCGAAGGGGCTTTGCAGGCGGATGCCGCGGGCGAGGCTGCCGACGAAGCGGCTGTTGGCGATATGGGTGCCCGCGCCGGCATAGTCGTGGCAGAGCAGGATGGGTTCGCCGCGCAGCTCGACGGGGCGGTCGAGGACGAGGCGAACGGCGGGGTTGGG
>LVAZ01000051.1 GCA_001603055.1 Victivallales bacterium Lenti_02 | reverse complement strand
CCCGTCGTCCCCGAAGCCAGGGAAGGCGAGCCGCCCCCGGCAGTCCCCACCGGCCCCCGCCGCCTCTTCGTCGTCATCGGCGCCGGCCATCTGGTCGGCGAAAACAGCCTCCCCCAGCTCCTCCGCCAGCAAGGCTGGACCGTCGAGCGGGAATAGGGCCACGGCTCGTCCCCGACCGCGTTGGGCACGATGCGTTGCCGTGGATATCGTAGCCCGTAGGGGCGAGGCTTGCCCTCGCTCGGCCTCTCGGCCAACCGAAACGGGATGCGGCCTGAAACCCAGAACTGCAACAATCGCAAATCGAAAAATACCAACCAGATAAATAGTGCGTTTAGTCATGGTACTATTATCCGCTGAAGAGATCGAGAAAAAATCCAGTCACGGCCTCATGCTCAATCCAGAACTCACGGGTACGCGCAACCTATACGCCTTGCTCTCCGCCATGCCAACCCTTCGCGTGGAGCGGCCACGTCCTCGTGGCCACGGCGCGCAGCGCCGGGAGCGCCCCGGCTAACCGTCAAGGTCGGCATGGCGCGGGACGGGTGGTCGCGAGGACGCGACCGCTCCACGCGAAGGGTTGGCATGGTCTTCGGCACGGTCGAGAAAAATGCCCTGCGAATGAGGAGTGCCGGGATACTCCATCCCCCGGAGGGCAGGGCGTTCAGCTTGCGCGAACCTTGTACTTGCCCCGGTGAGTTCTGCTCAATAGTCCAGGACTTCCTGCCTGATACTCGCCACCTTCTCGGTGATCTGGTCTTGGTTGCCGGAAAAAAAGAGGTCATACAGTTTCCACACTTCCGTCGGGTGGTTGCGCGCGATCCAAACACTCAGGGTATCGTTGTCAATATCCGCTATTGCACCTGGGCGTCCATGCCCATACAGGATGGGCATGCCGAGGATGTTCCTCCCCGTTCCACAGGAACTTGTCCATCTGTGGGAAAGTACGTTTGGATCATGGACGATGATGAAATCTTCCAGTGGTGAACTTCTGTACCATTGGCCACTTCTGAAACCAAACATCCACTCGGTATACCCCTTACGGGATCCGGTATACTCACAGACAAACGCCCACTCCCGACAGACTTGGACATTGGCTAGCGCGAGTACCGCAACTAGGACCGGAACCATGATTGCCAAACTGGCCCACACCCGTTTTGCTTTCATATCTCCTGACCTAACGCTGTGAAAGAGACCGGGGACGGGCTTGCTTTTGCGGCCAATCCCTGCCGCCTGCCGCCGGACTCGAGGCTCTCGCTCATGGTCTCCGCTGCTCCTGATAGGTTTGGCGAACCATCGTACTTTGCACCCTGCCGGGATTTTGGCAAGGGTTTGGTCTGGCGCCGGGGTGGTCCGGCGGGTCGTGTTCGCGGCCTGCGGGAGGCCGGCCCGACCGCGCCCTGTTACCGAAAAGCGGCCTGCGTGGCTCTTGCATTCCAGCCTCCGTTTCGCTAGATTCCAATTTTGCGACGGATGCGTTCGTTACCGGCACACCGTGCCGGGCGCATCCACGCCGAAGAAGCGCCTGCCGGAACGCGGAGTCCATGGGGCCTGACCAACACGCCGAACTTGGCATGACCACGGTGATCGCCGAAGGTCCGGACGGCATGTTGCTGCCGGGGTCGCCGCTGACCCCCGAATTCCAGAATCTGGCCCTGCCGGGCCTGGAGTTCGTCTCGGTTCTGGGCAAGGGGGGCATGGGCGTCGTCTTCCTGGCCCGCCAGCAGCGGCTCGACCGGCTGGTGGCGGTCAAGATGCTCTCGCCCGACCTGGCCAACAACCAGGCTTTCGTGAGCCGCCTCGAACGGGAGGCCATGACCCTGGCGACCCTGAGCCACGCGAACGTGGTGGGCTGCCACGACATGGTGAGCACCGACCAGGGCCGCTTCCTGATTATGGAGTTCGTGCCCGGACAGCTCAGCGTGGCGGGTCTGCTGCTGCGCTTCCACAAGCTGCCCGAGCATGTGGCCCTGCGCATTGCCGCCGAGGTGGCGCGCGGGCTCTCCTGCGCCCAGGAGAAGGGCATCACCCACCGCGACATCAAGCCGGACAATCTCCAGTTCTACTGGGACACCCGGGTGCCGCCGCGCACTCCCGACGAACTGTACCGCTTCCCCAACGCGCGGGTGATGATCTGCGATTTCGGCATCGCCCTCAGCGAGCACGCCCAGGACAGCCAGAGCGGCAAGGCCATCGGCAGCCCCCTCTACATGGCCCCCGAGCAGTACGTCGCGGGCCGCGTCATCGACCACCGCTCCGACATCTACGCCCTCGGGATCACGCTCTACCACATGCTCACCGGCTCGCTCCCCTTCGCGGGCGAGACCCGCGAGGAAACCCTGAAGCTCAAGGCGCGCACCAACGTGCCCGACCCCCGCGCCCGCGACAAGACCATTTCCGAAACCGCCGCCCGCATCGTCCAGCGCATGGGCAAATGGCAGCCCGAGGAACGCTACGACAACTATACCGAGCTGATCGCCGAACTCGAGGCGGCGGCCCGCGCGGCCGATCCCCGCACCCGGCGGCGGCACCGCTGGATTCCCCACTTCTCCTTCCTCGGCGGCCTGGCCCTCGGCGGCGCCTGCTTCTTCGCCATCGGCGCCTTCATCGGGGGGCGGCGGCTGGCCCAGCTTTTCGCCGACCCGCCCATCTCGCGCGCCGTCACCCTCGGCTACTGGGAGGGCGAACGGGCCTCCTGGCGGCTGGCTCCGGCCGACGCGGAAATGCCCTCCCCGGCCATCATGTCCAACGGCGGCGGCGAGCTGCGCCTGCTCCAGCGGCTGGGGCCGGGGAGCCGGGTCCAGCTCAAAATCCGCATCCCCATCGCCGGCCACGCCCACATCAGCCTGGTGGACAAGGAGCAGAACGAGCGCTGGCACTTCGCCTGGTCCCGCCTGGTCTCCGCCGTGACCTACAGTTCCGGGGCCGACGGCCAGAGCATCCCCCTGGCCGAAATCGCCTCGCCGAAACCCATGGACTGGCTGGACCTCGATTTCCGCCTCGGCAGCAAGCGCGTGGTCCTGCTGGTCAACGGCGAAATGACCAGCGTCGTCCCCCTCAAGGAACCCCTCGCCGACTGCCAGTTGCGCTTGCTGGTCAAGGAGGGGATGATCGTCCAGTTCCGGGACATCTTCATCACCACCGGTTCCCAGGCCCAATAGGAGGAAGAATCATGCGCTACGAGCTGATGCGGCCCCACCAGATTCGCCGGGCGATCGACGAGAACTGGCCGGTGCTCCTGCCCCTCGGCGTCCTCGAATACCACGCCGAGCACCTGCCCGTGGGCATGGACACCCTCGCGGTCGAGCGCTGCTTCGCCCGGTTCGAGGAGGAGATGAACGTGGTGGTCCTGCCCACCTTCTACTACGGCGCCGCCAGTTTCGCGGTGGCCCCGCCCGAGCGCAACGGCTCGATCCATGTGGATTCCGCCGTGCTCTGCCCCTTCGCCGAGCAGCTCTTCGCGGGTCTGCTCCGGGTCGGCTTCCGCAACATCCACTTCTTCATCCACCACCAGTCCGAGAATTTCGCCGCCGGGATGCCCACCGACCTGGCCTTCAAATTCGCCGCCCGGCGGGCCATTTTCGCCTTTCTCGAAGCCCAGCGCGGCGAGGGCTGGTGGGGCGATCCCGCCATGGCCAACTACTACGAGGCCCATGCCGAGGGCAGCGACCCCTTCAGTTGGATTCAGGGCCATCCCCTGATGGACGCGGCGACCCTCGCCGCCTATCCCTTCGACCATGCCGGAAAGGGCGAGACCTCCCTGATGATGGCCCTCTGCCCCGACACCGTCGCCATGGACCGCCATTCGGACGAGCAATGGTACGCGGCCAGCGCCGTCGAGGCCAGCGCCGAACTCGGCGAGGAGGGCGTGCAGATGATCCTCGCCCATCTCCGCCGCGTTCTCGCCTGAATCGGCGGCCGGGCTCGCGCCGTCGGGGAAGGGGGCTAGAGTACCCCTGCCAGAACCCCTACAGGAGTCCCTGCCATGCGTGTTTCCCTCGCCTTCGCCGTCCTCCTTTCCCTGGCTTCCGTTGCCGTGCGGGCGCAGGCCGACCCGGTCGCGGCGGCGGCCGCCGCCAAAGCGGCGTGGGCGGCGGACACCCTTCGCGCCCTGGCCTGCGAGGATGCCGCGCTCTGGCCCGGCACCGAACTGGTGGCCGAGCCCCGGCAGAGCGGCGAGGGGGCCCTGCGCTGGGCGGGGCATACCAAGAACGGCTCGATTGCCTGCCTGCCCGCCCCGAAGGATCTCGCGGCCTTCAACACCGTCTCCTTCTGGCTCCACGCCAACGTGGCCAAAGACGCCACCTTCATGCTCATCTTCGAGTCCCCCCGCGAGAAGGGCGTCTTCTCCTACTTCTCCCGCAAAGTGACCGTGGACTGGACCGGCTGGAAGCGGATCAGCCTCCATTTCCGCTCCTTCGGCAGCGTCCGCGAGCCGGCCGGCTGGGACAAGATTGCCGTCTTCCGCCTCGCCGCCAGCGGCTGGAACCAGGAGCCCGACGACGAATCGGTCTGGATCATCGACGACTTCGAGTTCTCCCACGACCCCAACCCCTACCGCCCCGCGGTCCGGGTGAACAAGTATCTCGACGAGCCCCCGGTCGAGGCGTTCCGCGCCCGGCTGCGGCCCGGCCATCCCCGGCTCATCCTGCTCGACGAGGACCTGCCCCGAATCCGCGCCCTCGTCGGCGAGAATCCCCTCGGCCAGGCCTGGTACGAGACGGTCAAGGCCAACGCCCAGCGGCTCCACGACCGCCCCCCCCGCCACCATGAACTGCCCGACGGACGCCGCCTGCTCTCCGTCTCCCGCGACGTTCTCAACCGCATGTACCACTGGGGCCTGCTCTATCGCCTCGAGGGCGACCGCAAATGGCTCGACCGCGCCTGGCTGGAAATGGCGGCGGTGGTCGAGTTCCCGGACTGGAACCCGAACCACTATCTCGACACCGCCGAGATGATGCACGCCCTGGCCATCGGCTACGACTGGTTCTACAACGACCTCACCGCCGAGCAGCGCGCCACCATCCGCGAGGGCCTCTGGCGGCACGGGCTCCGCCTCTCCCACGCGGCCTACACGGGAATCAAGGCCGAGGGCGGGCAGGGCTGGCGGGGAGTCGAGAACAACTGGAACTTCGTCTGCAACGGCGGCAGCGCCATCGCCGCCATGGCCCTGCTCGACGAAATGCCCGAGCCCTGCGGCATCATTCTCCACGCCGCCTTCCAGTACATCCAGATTCCCCTCCACCACTTCGAGCCCGACGGCGCCTGGTGGGAGGGCATGGGCTACTGGGGCTACTCGATGCGCTATCTCCTCTCCCATCTCCGGGCCATGGAAACCGCCTTCGGCACCGACTTCGGCTTCATCGAGGCCATGCAGGGCAGGGGCCTGGCCCTGGCCGGCGACTTCCCCGTCTACCTCACCAGCCCCCGCAACGGCTACTTCAACTTCGCCGACTCCGGCTCCGGCGGCAGCGGCTACCAGCACTGGGGCCTCTTCTACCTCGCCGCCCGCTTCCGCAATCCCCTCTACCTCAAGTTCCAGGAAGACGGCGCCCGCGGCGCGGCCGAGGACATCCTCTACTACGAGCCCTTCGCGGGCGAATTGGCGGACATGGCCCTGGACAAGCGGTTCCGGGGAGCCGAAATCGCCACCATGCGCGGCTCGTGGACCGACCCCAACGCCCTCTTCGTCGGCATCAAGGGCGGCAAGAACGGCATCGCCCACGCCCACCAGGACCTCGGCAGCTTCGCCTTCTACGCTCTGGGCGAGCGCTGGATTCAGGACATGGGCACCGAGGGGCAGACCTACCAGAGCCACAAGCACCGCCTGCCCAGCGCCCATTTCTACCGCATCCGCGAGGAGGGGCACAACACCCTCGTCCTCAACCCCGGCCCCGGCTACTCCCAGGGTCGCCGCGCCGAGGCCGTGTTCACCCGTTTCGAGACCAGCCCCGACGAAACCCTCGCCCTGCTCGATCTCACCGACGCCTACAGCGAGCACGCCGTCTCGGCCACCCGCGGCTACCGTCTCCTCGACCAGCGCCGCGCCTTCCTCGTCCAGGACGAAATCGAGCCCAAGGAGAAGGCCGAACTCTGGTGGTTCGCCCACGGTGCCGCCAACACGGCCATGACCCTCGACGAATCCGGC
This sequence comes from Victivallales bacterium Lenti_02, assembly GCA_001603055.1. Lineage (GTDB taxonomy): Bacteria > Verrucomicrobiota > Lentisphaeria > Oligosphaerales > Lenti-02 > Lenti-02. Next base: position 356 of record LVAZ01000051.1, on the reverse strand, counting down.
CGCCAGGCCCTCCTCGAACGCAACGGCAAGTTCTGCCACGCCTACCTGCTCGCCCCCGCCGACGCCGTCTTCACGGTCATGGACGCCCGGCCCCTCCCCACCTCGCCCGATCCCGACATCCAGGAGCAGAACCGGGGGGTGAAGAAACTCGCCGTCCACCTCCCCGAAACCGGGAAAACCACCATTTCCGTCCTCTTCGTCCCCCGGCTCGCCCACGAGCCCGTGCCCGGGATTCCCGCCGCCGTCGCCCCGCTCGCCGGCTGGGAGCTGGGCGCGGTGCAAGCCCCCCGGCTGGAACGGCTCGCCGCGAATGGCGAACCCCTGCCCGGCTTCTCCCCCGAGGTCTTCGCCTACAC
>LVAZ01000450.1 GCA_001603055.1 Victivallales bacterium Lenti_02 | reverse complement strand
AAGGGAAATTCCCGGCTGAACTGCGAAGGAATCCGCCAGGGGGTCGCGGGCTGCCCGGCCGGCGGGTCCCCCGCATCGAGCTGCTCGTCCACCAGGCCGGAAAAATCCGCCTTGGGCGAGGAGGCGGCGAGCATTTCGGGACGCAGCACCAGGCGGTACTGCCCCGGCGGGGCGGCCTGGGCCAGGCCGCAGACCAGCGCGGGTGCCAGCAGCAGGAAACGACGGATGGACATGGGCGGCTCCTGAAAATGGAAAGGTTCGTTCATTCGTCCGCGCAGGCGACACCGGGGCCGAACTCGGCCAGGGCGGTCATGATGTAGCCGTTCACCGCCGTGTCCCGGTTCTCGCGGGCGAAGCGCCACAGGCGTTTGGCCAGCTCGCGGCGGACGGGCTTGTACTCGGGGCGGGCGGCGAGATTGACCGTTTCGCCGGGGTCGGCGGCCAGGTCGTAGAGTTCGTCGTAGTCGAACCCGTTGTAGACGTACTTCCAGTCGCGGGTCATGACCGAGCGCTGGATGCCGTAGAGTTCGTTGCCGTTGCTCTGGGTGAACAGGGCGTCGCGCCAGTCGGCGGGGGGTTGGTCGGCAAGGAAGGGCAGCAGGCTCGAACCCGCGAACCGGCGCTCGGTCCCGATTTCCGCCGCCGCGAGGAAGGTGGGCGCGAAATCGGCCAGCGAGACGAAGGCGTCCACCTCGCGGCCGGGGCGGACGACCCGCGCGGGCCAGCGCAGAATGGCGGGCACATGGTAGGCGGGCTGGAAACAGGGCAGCCCCTTGCACCACAGCCCGTGCTCGCCCAGATAGTCGCCATGGTCCGAGCAGTAGAGCACCAGGGTGTTCTCCCGCTCGCCGGTTTCCTCGAGGGCCTGCAAGACTTCGCCGAAAAGACTGTCGAGATAGCTGCAGAAAGCCAGATAGTGGCGGATGGCCTCGCGGTGCTCGCGCTCGCCCAGTTGGTCGAAGCGGCCCCGCGTCCGCCGGTAGAGCGCGGGCTTGTCCGCCATCCGGTCGTGGAAATTGGCGGGCAGGGGAATGTCTTCGAGGTCGTACAGATCGAGGAAGCGCTGGGGCACGAAATAGGGATCGTGGGGGCCGAGCACCCCGACGTACTGGCACCAGGGCGCCGGGTCGCGCGGGCGGGAGCGGATGACGGCGAGGGCGTCGTCCACCACCTGCCGGTCGTTGAAGGGGGTCTCCTTCTCGCCGTAATGGCTGTAGGTGCCGTAGCCCTCGCGCAGAATCTGCCCCTCGCCCCGCGTCTCCGGCAGGCGGACGGCGGCGGGGGTGAACCGTTCCCACTCGAAGGGCTGCGGCTCGTCCCGCCACGCCCCCTCCCGGCGGGGGAAGCGCGAACGGAAAGGCCGGGTGGAGTCCCAGCCCCGGTCGTTGGCGCTCTCCTCGGCGCTCACGTGCCACTTGCCCGCGAAGTGCATCCGGTAGCCCGCGTCGCGGCAATCCTCGCACCACAGGCGCACCCCGTCGTTCAACCCCCGCGACAGCGCGTTCCCCACGTCCACGTTGTTCCACACCCCGTGCTCCGAAGGGTAGAGCCCGGAGAAGAAACTGGCCCGCGACGGGCAGCAGTGGGGGGCGGGGCAGAAGGTCCGGGAAAAGGTGACCGACTCCCCCCGGAAACGGTCCAGATGGGGGGTCAGCGCCTTGACGGGCGAACCGGGCAGCACGGTGCCGCCGCGTTGCTGGTCGGTCATGAAAATCAGAATATTCGGACGGGACATGGGCGGGATTCTCCAGCTTGCGCGGACAGCTCGGGCGGCTTCTTCACCACGCACTATAGTATGGCTCGCCAGCAAAACAGCCGAGACCATCACGCTATGCACTATACCTTCGAGGATCGCGGAGAACGCGCCCAAGCCCTGGCGGGAGTCCGCCGGGTGGTCGTCAAGGTCGGCACACGCCTGCTCATGGATGTGCCGGGCGCGACCAAGGGCGAACGGGTCCAGCAACTGGTGGACGAAATCGCCGTCCTGCGCCAGCAGGGCTTCGAGGTGATTCTCGTCTCCTCCGGCGCGGTCGGCGCGGGCCTCGCCGTCCTCGGCACGCCCCGCCGCCCCCGCGACGTCCCCGGCCTCCAGGCCCACGCCGCCGTCGGCCAGTGCCGCCTCATGTACCTGTACGAGAGCGCCTGCGCCCGGCACGGCTTCCACTGCGGCCAGCTCCTGCTCTCGGCCGACGACCTGCTGCGCAGCCGCGAGCGCCATCTGAACGTCACCAACTGCCTGGGCGAGCTGCTCCGCAACGGCGTCCTCCCCGTCATCAACGAGAACGACTCGGTCAGCGTCGACGAAATCCGTTTCGGCGACAACGACACCCTCGCCGCCCTGGTCGCCACCATGCTCCGCGCCGACCTGACCATCCTGCTCACCACGGTGGACGGCATGTACCTGCCCGCCGAGGACGGCAGCCGGCCCCGGATGAGCGTGGTCTCGGAGGTCAGCGACGACACCTTCTCGATGGCCGGCGGCACCGACGGCAACCCCTTCTCGGTGGGCGGCATGAAAACCAAAATCCGCGCCGCCGAAATCGTCACCAAGGCGGGCGAGCCGCTCTGGATCGCCGACGGCACCGACTTCGCCGTGCTGCGCCGCGTCCTGGCGGGCGGGGACACCGGCACCCTCTTCACCCCGCGCCGCCACGAACGCATGCACAGCCACAAGCGCTTCCTCGCCTTCTTCTCCGACCCCACCGGCAGTATCCTGGTCGATGCCGGCGCCGCCCGCGCCGTCGGCCAGCAGGGGCGCAGTCTCCTGCCCGGCGGGGTGGTCGGGCACGAGGGCAGCTTCCGGCGCGGCGACACGGTCCGCATCCTCGGTCCCGAGGGCCGGGAACTGGCCCGCGGCACCACCAACTACAGCAGCGACGAGATCGGTCGCATCCGCGGCGTCAAGACCAGCGAGATCAGCGCCCTGCTGGGCGAGGACGCATCATTTGATGAAGTGGTCCACCGCGACTACCTTGTCGTCACCCAGTGAGAAGGGACGACGATAGCCAGAGGTTTCCTCCCCCCATGAGCACGGAATACCGTGAAGTGCTGCTTCATCTCGGCAAGCAGGCCGCCAGCGCCCAGCGGCGGCTCGCCGTGCTCCCGCCCCAGCTCCGCCACCGCTTCCTCGAAGCCGCCGCCCAGGCCCTGCGCGAACGCCAGAGCGAAATCCTCCAGGCCAACGCCGCCGATCTGGCCCAGGTCAACGACCTGGACCCGGCCCTGCGCGCCCGCATCCAGCTCGACGGCCGCCGCCTCGAACGCCTCGCCCGGCTGGTCGAGGGCGTCGCCTCGCTCAACGACCCCATCGGCCGGATCGAGGCCACCTGGCTGCGGCCCAACGGCCTCAAGATCGAGAAGACGCGGGTGCCCGTGGGCACGCTCGCCGTCATCTACGAATCCCTGCCCGAGGTCACGGTCCGCGCCGCCGCCCTGGCCCTCAAGGCGGGGAACGCGGTCTTCCTGCGCGGCAGCGCCGAGTGCTTCGCCACCAACCGCCTGCTGGCCCGCGTCTTCCGCGAGGCCGCCGAGGCCGCCGGCCTGCCCGAGGGCGCCCTCGTCTTCCTGCCCTGGGCCGAGCGCGAGGCCGTCCCCGTCCTGGTCGAGATGGACGAATACATCGACGTGGTCATCGCCCGCGGCGGCACCGACCTGGACCAGCTTCTCCGCACCCATGCCCGCATGCCCGTGGTGCGCCAGGGCCGGGGCGTCTGCCACATCTACGTGGATGTCGCCGCCGATCCCGACAAGGCCCGCCGCATCATCCTCAACGCCAAAATCCAGCAGCCCCTCGCCGCGAACGCGGTCGAGACCGTCCTCATCCACCGGGAAATCGCCCCCCTCTTCGCCCCCGAACTCGCCGCCGAACTCGCCGAGGCGAAAATCGAAATCCACGGCGACGAAGCCTTCCGCCAGCTCGTCCCCCACGCCCTCCCGGCCGCCCCGGGGGACTGGGACCGCGAGCATCTCGGCCCCGTCCTCAACCTCGCCGTCGTGAACGACGTCCAGGCCGCCTGCGACCACATCGCCGAACACTCCACCGGCCACAGCGAGGCCATCGTCACCGAAGACCGCAAAACCGCCGCCTTCTTCACCACCGCCATCGACTCCGCCTGCGTCTTCGTCAACGCCTCCACCCGCTTCACCGACGGCGGCGAATTCGGCATGGGAACCGACCTCGGCGTCAGCACCAGCAAACTCCACGCCCGCGGACCCGTCGGCCTCGACGAGCTGACCACCTACAAGTACGTCATCCAGGGCAAAGGCCAAATCCGCGAGTAGTTTCACCACGGTGGCCTTCGTGCCTTCGTGGTGAACTAGACCGGCAGGGTCCAGGGGGCGCGCATGGGGGGATAGGCCAGACGGTTCGCCTCGTCGTCGTTGACGAAGACCCGCCGCTCGGGATCGAAGAAGAGCTTGCGCTGGAGGCGGACGGCGATCGAGGCGAGATGGAGGATTTCGGCCGAGCGCACGGCCTGGGGGCAGTTCGGCTTGAAGCCGTTGGCGTCGTCGCGGGTGCGCACCGCCGTCTCCCAATTCTGCAGCGGGGGCAGATCGGGGAAGCGTTTCAGTTCCTCGGCCAGATGGGCCGGTTCGAGCCGCCCGTCCCGGTAGAGCTTGCCGTTCGGCCCCTCGATCCAGGCGCGGCCCTCGGTGGGTCGCTCGCCCCACTCCCAACTGTCGATGGTGAAGGCGGTGCCGTCGGCGTATGTCATGTAGATGGTCTGCCAGAGACCGCAGGCGTCCGGATGCTGGGGCGGCGCGACGGCCTCGACCTCGACCGGGGCGGTGTGGTCCTTGCCGAGAGCGTACTGGACGGGGTCCACATGGTGCTGGCCCATGTCGCCGAAGCCGCCCTCGTCATAGTCCCAGTAGCCGCGGAAGCTGCCGTGGACCCGGTGGGGGTGGTAGGGCTTCACCTGGGCGGGGCCGAGCCACATGTCGTAGTCGAGCTGCTCCGGCACCTTCTGCACCGGCAGATTGGCCTTGCCGCTCCACTGGCGGATTTTGAACCCGGTGGGGCAGTTGCTCGGGTTCAGATAGGCCCGCAGCGGCCCGCCGAGGATGCCGCTGGCCACCACCTTGCGGGCGAAATGGCCGATCTGCCGCCCCCAGGTGTTCACCTGGAACACCGTCCCGTAGCGGGCGATGGTGTCCACCAGCGCCTTGCCCTCGGCGATGGTGTGGGTCACCGGCTTCTCGGAATACACGTCCTTCCCGGCCCGCGCGGCGGCCAGCGAGATCAGCGCGTGCCAGTGGGGCGGGGTGGGGACGTGGATGGTGTCGATGTCGTCGCGTTCGAGGATTTCCCGCCAGTCGCGGTAGGCGGTCACCTGGCCGCCCGCCTTCTTGACCGCGTTGGCCAGCCGGCCGCTGTCCACGTCGCAGACCGCCAGGGTGCGCGGGTACTCGGTCACATGCGCCCCGAGGCCCATGCCGCCGGTCCCCACCACGGCGCGGGTGATGAGATTGCTCGGCGCCTCCGGCCCGCCGAACACCAGCCGCGCGGGCAGAATCTGGAAGGCCGCACCGGCAAGGGTCGCCCGGCGGAGAAACGAACGTCGGGATAGATCGAGTTTCGTCGTCATGGGCAACACTCCAAATCCGCGCGCCGCTGGTTCGTCATAGAAAGTATGGTATGATTCCACCATAGCGAAGAGCGGGCGCAATGCAACCCTTTCTTTCCTCTCCGCCCCTTGCATTCCCGCTGGCGGCGTGTTTCTTTGCCCGGTAGCACATTCACACCCCAACTGCGAAAGGTTTCCCATATGTTCCGTCGGCTTTCCCTCCTCTGCGGCCTCGTCCTCGCTCTGGTTTCCTCGGCCCAGCCGACCATCGTCATCGATGCGGGCGTGAGCGGCAAGAACCCCAAGCTGGCCATCGCCAGTTTCTCGGGGCCGGACTCGATCCGCGCCGCGCTGACCAGCGCTCTCGGCGCCTGCGGCTGGTTCGAGATGACCCAGGCGGCGGCGGGGGCCCAGTACCAGCTCTCCGCGGAATACCAGGCGGGGCCGCCCGCCCAGCTCGCCGTCCGGATCGTCGCCCGCGACGGCAGCGGCTTCTCCTTCGCCCAGCCCGCCCTGCCCAGCGAGCCCCCCGAGGAAGTGGTCTACCGGGCGGTGGACACGGTCATCACCAAGCTGTTCAAAGTTCCCGGCCCCTGCGCCAAGCCCATCGCCTTCGTCGTGGGCGCGCCCGGCAACCTCAAGGAAATCTTCACCTGCCGCATCGACGGCACCAACCAGCGCCGCCTCACCCACAACAACAGCATCAGCACCGAACCAGCCTGGGGGCCGGGCAGCACCTCCATGGTCTACACCACCTACGCCGCCAACATGACCACGGTCATTCTGATCGACACGGTCAACAACCGCCAGCGGCGGCTCTCCCGCTTCCCCGGACTCAATTCGAGCGCCGCCCTGTCGCCGAACGGCAAGCAGGTCGCCCTCTCCCTCAGCCGCGACCAGCGCGTCGACCTCTACCTCCTCGATGTGGAAAGCAACGCCCTCCGCCGCCTGACCCAGGACTCGGCGGTCGAGTCCTCCCCCTGCTGGTCCCCGGACGGGCGGGAAATCTGCTACGTCTCCGACGCGCGCGGCCGGCCCCAGCTCTTCCGCATCCCCGGCGGCGGCGGCAGCCCCGCCCCCCTCATGAACAGCCGCGAGGAAACCGTCTCCCCCGACTGGTGCGCCGTCACCAACCGTATCTGCTTCTCCCGCCGCATGGGCAACCAGTACGCCATCGGCGTCTTCGATCCGAAATCCGGCAAGACCGAGATTCTGACCCGGGCGGCGGGCGACTGGGAGTCCCCCACGTGGGCGCCCGACGGGCGGCACATCGTCTGCTCCCGCCAGGTCGGGGCCAACCGTTCGCTCTACGTCATCGACTCCCTGCTCAAGACCAGCCGTCCCCTCACCCGCGGCGGCGACCACTCCCTGCCGGCCTGGGGCAAGTAGAACCGCGCGATGAGCACCACCGACCGCGCCACCCGCCTGCCGCCGCCGCCCGGACCGGTCTTTCTGGTCGGCATCGGCGGCATCGGCATGAGCGGCCTCGCCCAGATGCTCCGTCGGCAAGGCTACGAAGTCGCGGGCAGCGACCGGCAGCTTGCCGGACCCGGCCGGGACGAGTTGGTCGCCGACCTGCGCGCCCAGGGCATCGCCCTCTTTCCCCAGGACGGCAGCGGCGTCCGGGAAACCCGGCCCGCCGTCCTCGTGGCCTCCGCCGCCGTCGAGGAGGGGAACCCCGATTTTCTGGCCGCCCCCGGCACCCCGTGCCTGGGCCGCGCCCGCGCCCTCGCCGCCGCCCTCGAGCGCCGGGGCACCCACCTGCTCGCCGTCGCCGGCTCCTGCGGCAAGACCTCGGTCACCGGCTGGCTCGCCAGCGCCCTCCGCGCCCTCGGCCGCCGGGTCGAAATGGTCTGCGGCGGCTACGCCCTCGCCAGCGTCGCCCCCGGCCAGCCCGGCAACTACGACTGCGATCCCGACCCCGAGTTC
>LVAZ01000449.1 GCA_001603055.1 Victivallales bacterium Lenti_02 | reverse complement strand
GAGGAGCCGAAGGATGACCGGCCGGAGCGTCCGGACATTCACTGCCTGATCGAGCCCGCGCCGTTTCCGAGAGGCCGGAAGGCCGTGGTCCGGCTGTACTGGAGCGAATGGGGCCAGCCCGCGGTCTGGAACTCCCGGCATATTTTCGATCCCGGCTATCAATACCACTGGAACGAGCCGGACTTTCTGGAAATGCTGCGCCCGTTCCGCCACAAAGTCTGGAGCGGGGAAGGCGGGTTCTACTTCGAGATCGAGGGGGGCGTGGCGCGGGTGGCGCTGCGCAAGATGGTGGAGAAGGAGCGCACGGTTCTGCGGACCGGGGACGACGAGGCGGTTCCCCTCCGCTGGCAGGAGGGTTCGGCGTGGCGGTTCGTGCCCACCCTCGATGCGGGGGGAGACGGCTACCGGGCAAGTGGCCGGTTCGAGGGGGCGGCGGGAACGGTCGAGTTGACCGAGGCCCGCCTGCTGGCGGACAGGGTCGTGCTGACGCCCGGCCTGGCTTTCGAGATGGAGACAGTGAAGGGGGCGCGGCATCTGCGCGACCTGCACGAGGCGGGGGGCGAACGCTGGCTGAGCGAGGCGGAGGCCCGCGAATGGGCCATGACCCTGCGCCAGGAGAACGCCTGGCCGCTGGACGGGTTTCCGCCCGAATTGCTGCCGCCGGTGCGCGAGGAGCGGCCGCGGACGCAGTTGCACGTGCGGACGGCGAAGTTCAAATACCGGCGCAAGGAGCAGTTGCATCTGGAGCTGTCCTTCCTCTACGATACGGTGGCGGTGTCGGCGAAGACGGCGGGCGAGCTGGTCCGTTCCGGTCGGCAGTTGCTGGTGCGGGACCGGACCGAAGAGGCGGCGGGCGGGGAGCTGCTGCGCCTGCTTGGCTGCCGCTACAACACGAACGCCGCGAAGGAGGAAATGGGCTGGAAGCTGTCGCCCGCCGAACTGGACCGGGTGGTCTGGGAGCTGGTCGAGCGGGAATGGCTGGTGACGGCGGAAGGGAAGACCTACCGGAAGCCGGTCGAGAAGTCCCTGACCGTCACCTCGGGCACCGACTGGCTCGAAGTGCGCGGGGGAATCGATTTCGGGGACGGGATCGTGCCGTTTCCAAAGCTGCTGGCGGCGGCGAAGCGGGGGGCCAGCGCGGTGCGGCTGGACGACGGCACCTACGGCCTCCTCCCCCGCGAGTGGCTGGAACGCTACACGGTGCTGACCGAACTGGGCGAGGTGGAGGACGACGCGATCCGTTTCCGGCTCGCCCAGGGGGCCTTGCTCGAGGCCCTGCTGCGCGAGCGGGGCGAGGAAGCGGCGGCGGCTCTGGCCGAGGTGCGCGGCGCCTGGAAGAACTTCGCCGGAATGGGCCCGGCCGACCCGCCCGAGGGGTTTGCCGGCACCCTGCGCGACTATCAGCGGACCGGCCTGGGCTGGCTCCGGGGACTGCGCGAATTGGGCCTCGGGGGTTGTCTGGCGGACGACATGGGGCTGGGCAAGACGGTCCAGGTGCTGGCGCTGCTGGCCGAGCGGGCCGGGGTGGACTCCATCCCTTCGCTGGTGGTGGCACCCCGGTCGCTGCTCTTCAACTGGGAGGCGGAGGCGGCGCGTTTCGTGCCCGGCCTGCGGCTGCGCAGCCACCACGGCGTCGGCCGGGCGCGGGAGGTCGGGGATTTCACCGGGGCGGATGTCTTCCTGACCACCTACGGCACCCTGCGCCAGGATGTGGAACTGCTGGCCCGGGTGCCCTTCGACATGGTCGTCCTGGACGAGTCCCAGGCCATCAAGAACGCCGACACCACCACCGCCAAATGCGCCCGCGCCCTGCGCGCCCGGCAGCGGCTGGTAATGACCGGAACCCCCGTCGAGAACCGGATCGAGGACCTCTTCAGCCAGTTCTCGTTCCTCAATCCCGGCCTGTTCGGCACCGGCGCGCTCGCCTCCCGACTCGAGGCGGCGGACGCGATGGCCATCGGCAAGGCGCTCCGCCCGCTGATTCTGCGGCGGACCAAGACGCAGGTGGCGAAGGAACTGCCGCCGAAAACCGAGAAGACCCTCTTCTGCGAGCTGGGCGAGGAGCAGCGCCGCGAGTACGACCATCTGCGCGATTTCTACCGGCAGGAGTTGGGCAAGGAGGGCAAGGGCCGGTTCGACGTGCTGGCCGCGCTGCTGCGCCTGCGCCAGACCGCCTGCCACGCGGGCCTGGTCAGCCCCGCCGGCGAGCACATCCCGAGCGCCAAGCTCGACCTGCTCTTCGCGGAGCTGGCGACCCTGCGCGACGAGGGCCGCAAGGCCCTGGTGTTCTCCCAGTTCACCAGCCTGCTGCGCCGGGTGGAGCGGGAACTGGTCGCCCAGGGCGTGGGATACTGCTATCTGGACGGCAGCACGGAGAACCGGGGCGAAATCGTGCGCCGCTTCCAGGAGGAGGCGGACCTCGGGGTCTTCCTGATCAGCCTCAAGGCGGGCGGCGTGGGGCTGAACCTCACGGCGGCGGACACGGTGTTTCTCCTCGATCCCTGGTGGAATCCGGCGGCCGAGTCCCAGGCCATCGACCGCACCTACCGCATCGGCCAGGACCAGCCCGTCTTCGCCTACCGGCTCATCGCGCGGGACACGGTCGAGGAGAAGGTCCTCGCCCTCCAGGACCGCAAGCGCGCCCTGGCGGCGGCCGTGGTGGGCTCCGAGGAAGGCTTCGCCGCCGCCCTCACCCTCGACGACCTGAACGAACTGCTGGGCTAGCCCCCTCGGCCAACCAAGTGGAGGTTTCGCCTCCGCAGGCTTGACTGGGGAGGGCTGTAGGGGTAGGTTCATATTGGAAGGCAGTTGCCGGTGGCAGGGTCTTGAGCTCGCTGTCGGCGAGCAACGTTTCAGCCCGGTGAGCATCGCCGGGAAGGAGGTGCCACCTGTGGAAAGGCATGGGACCAAGGAGACCCAGGGGA
>LVAZ01000448.1 GCA_001603055.1 Victivallales bacterium Lenti_02 | reverse complement strand
TATAAGAGACAGGGGATGGGGATGTCGGCGAAGCTGGGGTATTCGGTGCGCCAGCGGCGGTTGAGGGCGGCGATGTCGCCGTGGCGGCGTTCCAGCCAGGCGGGCCAGGCGGTTCTGGTCACGGCGCAGCCGCGCAGGTCGACGCAGATGGGCTCGTTGCTGAGGCAGACGCTGTGCAGGGCGGGATGGTCCTTGATGCGGGGGATGACGTGGCGCAGGCTCTTCTCGACGACGCTGCGGGCGCGGGGGTCGTGGACGCAGTATTTGAAGAAGCCGCCGTGGCAGTCCTTCAGGCCCGGCCATTTTTCGAGCGCCCAGTCGGGGAAGTAGTGGGGGCTGAGGAGCAGGTTCACGCTTACGTGGGCCGCCGCCGCCCGATCGCAGACGGCCAGGAAGTCCTCGATGGCCCGGTCCGAAACGGTGTCCTCGCTCGGCAGCACGCTGCGGGGGCCGAACTCGATTTGCAGGAAGTTGCAGCCGTAGGCGGGGAATTTCTCGACGTCGCGGCGGACCTGGCCGAAGTGGCCGTAGCCGGTGAGGAAGACGGGGCCGCGCTCCTGTCTGCCGTCGGGGAATTCGTGGAGGCCGATGGTGCAGGGTCCGTCGGTGGCGAGGGGGCCGGTGCGGTAGCGGGGCACGGGGAATTCGGTTTCCCGGCCGGCGAGGACGGCGGCCGCCCGCTCGGTTTCGCGCGCGGTGAGGCCGCTCAGGACGTGGGCGGTGTCCCAGGCGCGGTCGGCGAGGTCGTTGCGGATGTCCTCCTCGATCCAGGGGAGGAAGTTGTCGAGCACGGTGAGGGTCACGCGCGAGTAGGCGCCGAGGCCCTTGGCTTCGAGCTGGGCGACGAGCTGGGCCAGTTGTTCGCGGCGGTCGGCGGATTCCTTGGCCTTGGCGCGGATGCGGGCGGGGGTGACCAGTTGCATGGGCCGGTCGCTGCGGGCGAGGACGGCGCCGTCGCGGGCAAGCGTGGCGCGGAGGCGGATTTCCTCGGTTTCGAGTTGGGCCGTGTTGCCGACGAGGTTCAGGAAGACCGCGCGGGCGTCGGCGGGAACGGGCGCGGTCTGGGCGAGGAGGACGGTGCCGTCGGGGGCGAGCAGTTCCGCCGTGAGGCTGGTGCCGGGGGTGGCGGGTGCGGCTAGGACGAGGATGCCTTCGGCCCGGAAGGTGTCGCCCGAGAAGGTCCAGGCGTTCTGCGGCCAGCGCTGGGGCGCCCAGTGGGTGTTCACCGGGTTGCCGCGGTGGAGCACGGGCGGACGTTCCTGCGGGGCCAGGTCCACATAGTCGGCGGGAATGGCCTGGTCGAAGATGGCGGGGAGGGGGCGGACCCCTTCGCGCAGGCTGAGGTCGTCGAGCCAGATGCCCTCGGTGGGGCTTTCGGTGACGAACATGAGGGCGAAGTTGGTTTCGCCGGGCTGGGTGGTGAAGGTCCGGCTGATCCGCCGCCACTGGCCGTCGGTGGCGGGAATGGGGCAGCGGACTTTCCAGCCTTCGCCGCCGCCGATCCAGGCGCGTCCGGGTTGGTTCGAGCGCACGAAGGCGGTGAGGGTGTAGGTGGTTTCCGCCTGTACCGGAATGCCGCCGGTGAGGCCGAACCAGGCGTAGACGTGGGGGCCGAAGGCGGTGCCGTTGGTGAAGGTCACCGCCACGTCGCCGCTGTTGGCATCGCCCCGGTCGATGGCCAGGCTGGCGTCGGTGTTGCGCTGGTCCCACATCCAGCCCTTGGGACGGACGCCGTCCACCTCCTCGAAGGAGGGATTGGGAATCAGGTTCGGGGCGGGGGCGAAGGGGGTGAGTTCGAGGCGGGCTTC
>LVAZ01000447.1 GCA_001603055.1 Victivallales bacterium Lenti_02 | reverse complement strand
GGGCCGCCTCGGGGGCGGGGGCCGCCTGCTCCGCCTCGGGGACGGGCGCGGGTTCAGGGTCGGCCTTGCGCCTGGCCGCCTTGCGCGGGGCGCGTTCGCTCGATCCCGCCGGTTCGGACACGCGGTCCATGCCGAGTTCGGGTTGCTCCTGCCCGCCGGGAGTCTTGGCGGCGGGCTCGTCCTTGCTGGTTTTTCCGTTCGGAGTCATAGGTCAGCTTTCCCCATGTCTGAAAACGCTGGTTCCGTTTGCCAGACAGTCTATTCGGCACCTCAGGAGCCGGCATTGTTCCCGCAGATGTTCCCAACTTCCGTTGTTGACGATGGCGAAGTCGCCGCGCCGGAGTTTCTCGTCCATGCCGAGCTGGCAGTCGAGGCGGCGGCGGATTTCGCCCTCGCTCCAGCCCCGCCGGGCCAGGCGCTCCATCTGGAGCTTCGCCCCGCACCAGACGGACACCGTGAAGGCGACGGAGCGCTCCCAGCCGGCCTCGAAGAGCAGCGGGATTCCGCAGTACAAAGGCTCGGCGGCCTGTTCCGCCAGATTGGCGATCCTGTCCTGGACCATCGGGTGAATCACTCCATTCAGCCACCGGAGTTCGCCGGGGGCGGAAAACACAATGTCGGCAAGCGCGGCGCGGTCCACGCTGCCGTCGGGTGCCAGCACCCGTTCCCCCCAGCGCTCAAGGACAGCTTTCTGGCCGGGACGTCCCGGTCCGTAGAGAAAATGAACCACATCGTCGGCGTCCACGGTTTGGGCGCCCAGTTCGGCGAGCGACCGCAGAACCGCCGTCTTTCCCGCGCCGATCCCCCCCGTCACACCGATTGGGCAACCTCGCACAGCCATTTCAGAGTATCCCGCGTGCCAAGGTGGAAAACCCCTCCTTGGGCAATATGGCAACCCTCCGGCGAAACGCCGGAATCCTGCCTGATTTTCGGGGGGACAATGTGGGGAGTTCTGGCGCGAACAACCGCCCGAACCCGGAAAACGGGACAGAACGGCCACGCCGTAACTCTAGCATGTCCCCCCTTGGCTGTCAACAGGATCGGGGGCGGGAGGCGCGACAAACTCGCGCGCGGCCGCGTGCAGGTCGGGAGGCAGCAGAGCGTCCACGTGGACGCCGTCCTCCTCGTAGGTTTCGGCCAGGATGGTCGCCCCCGCGTGGAGGCGGGCCATGAGGTCGTAGCGGCGGTGGGGGACGACGAGGGCGACCCGGTGCAGGCCACCCGACACCGCCTCGCCCAGGCGCTCGGCCAGTTCGGGCAGGCCCTCGCCGGTGAGGGTCGAGATGAACAGGGCGTCCGGGTAGCGCAGCCGCAGCCGCCGGAGGTCCAGAGGGTCGGCCAGCAGGTCGATTTTGTTGAAGACCGTGATGGTGGGCTTGTCCGCCGCGCCCAGTTCGGCCAGGACTTCGCGGGTGGTGGCCTGCTGCTGCTCGATGGCCCGGCCGGTGGCGTCCACCACCTCGATCAGGAGGTCGGCGAGGGCGGTTTCCTCGAGGGTGGACTTGAAGGCCTCGACCAGCAGGTGGGGGAGCTTGCGGATGAAGCCCACCGTGTCGGCCAGCAGCAGGGGCTGGTTGTTGGGCAGGTCGATGCGGCGGACGGTGGGGTCGAGGGTGGCGAAGAGCTTGTTCTCCGCCAGGACCCGGGCGTCGGTCAGGACGTTGAGGAGGGAGGATTTGCCGGCGTTGGTGTAGCCCACGATGGCGGCGACCGGGACGGGGCGGCGGAGGCGTTTGGCGCGCTGGGTGCGGCGGTGCTGCTGCACTTCCTCGAGCTGGGTTTTCAGGCGGGCGATGCGCCGCCGGACGATCCGCGAGTCCACTTCGAGCTGCTGCTCGCCCTCGCCGCGCATGCCCATGCCGCCGGCCGCGCCGCGCTGGCGGTGCAGGTGGGTCCAGCGCCGCTTGAGGCGCGGCAGGGAATAGTTGGCCCGTGCCAGTTCCACCTGGAGGACGGCCTCGCTGGTCTGCGCCCGCTGGGCGAAGATGTCGAGAATGACTTCCTGCCGGTCGATCACCGCCACTTCGGCCAGTTCCTCCCAGTTGCGTTGCTGGGAGGGGGTGAGATAGTCGTCGAATATCAGCACGTCGGCTCCGGCGGCGGCCGCCAGATCGAGCAACTCCTTCGCCTTGCCGTCGCCCACCAGGTAGCGGGCCTGGGGCTTGCGCAGGCGCACCACTTCCCGGCCGACCACCGCCACGCCCATCGTGTCGGTCAGCTCGGCCAGCTCGGCCAGCAGTTCGCCGGCCTCCTCGGCGGTCTGCTCGGGCAACTGGATGCCGACGAGAAAGGCCCGCTCCACCTTGCGGGAATCGTCCTGGACGGTTTGCACACCTGTTTCGCGGGCCATCGGCGCTCCGGGCTGAGGGGAAAGGGAAAAAACCGGGATACTCGGATAGCAACATAAGCGGGGGCGGGGCGAATTCCACACTCTGCGCCGGGAACCGCTTGCGGGTGGCCGGACGGAACGCCACATTGCCGCCGTCGCCATCCACCGCGAGCAGGAGAACCCCATGCCGCACGTTTCTTCCCAGCGTATCGCCGCCCCGGTCATCGCCACCCACGGGGACGAGCTGGCCCGCCTGCTCGCCGACGTGTTCCACGAGAATCCCGCGCCGGAGACCGTGGCCCGCATCCGCCGCTCGGCGGACATTCCCGGCTGGCTGCGCCCGCAGGATTCCCGGATCGGCCAGCTCGACGGGCGCATCGTCACCAGCATCAGCGTGTTCCGCTATCTCACCCGGATCGGCGGGGCGCGCCTGGTCACGGCGGGCATCGGGGCCGTGGCCACCCATCGGGAGTACCGGAAACGCGGCCTGATGCGGGAAACCTTCAACGACATGGTCGCGGGGCTGCGGCCCGCCGGCTACGACATCAGCCTCCTCTTCGGCATCCCCGACTTCTACTGGCAGTTCGGCTACGTGCGGGCCTGGAACGAGGACACGATCACGGTGCGGGCCGAAAACCTGCGCCCGGGCCGTCCGGCCCCCCCCACCGAGAGCTGCGCCGGTCCCGAACTCTCCGGCGAGCTGGTCGCCTGCATGAACCGCTGGCTCGACGGCCGGGACGGCAGCGCCGTCCGCCCGACCCGCGGCGGCGTCAACAAGCTGCATGGCGAGACTATCCTGGCGCTTGCCTGGCGGGACAACGCCGAACGTCTGGACGGCGCGGTTTTCCTGAAGATCGAGGAAAACCGGGTGGTGGTGGCGGATGCCTGCGGGGAGGCGGAGACGGTGGTGGCGGTGGTGGCCGGGGTCTGCGCCGAGCAGGGCCGGGCGGAAGCCGTCTTCCCCCATCTCTCCTACCGCAGCCCCCTGTCCCGCCGTCTGCGTCTGGGCGACTGCCAGATGGCCCGGAACTGCCGCCGCAACGGGGGCGCGCTGGCGCGCGTCGTCAACCTGCATTCCTGCCTCGAAAAGCTGGCCCCCGACCTGGCCGGGCGGCTTGCCGTCTCGCGCCTGCATGACTGGCGCGGCTGTCTGGTGGTCGGCGACGGCCGGGAGGAGGTCGGGCTGGACATCGCTCCGGGGATGGTCCGGATCGTCCCCGCCGGGGCGACGCCGCACCGGATCGCGGCGGGGGACCATGCCGCCAGCCTGATCTTCGGGGCCGAGGACCCGCTCGACACCCTGGCCCGCCCCGGCGTGGTCGCCGGCGGGGACGCCGCCGAACTTGCCGCCGCCCTCTTTCCCGAACTCGGTCCCCAGCTTCCCGAACTCGACCGCTACTGAGCGG
>LVAZ01000446.1 GCA_001603055.1 Victivallales bacterium Lenti_02 | reverse complement strand
GTTCCCAGGGGGGCGAACCGGCGAGGCGGAGCACCTCGACGGCACGGGCGAGACGCCGGGGGTTGCGGAGGGTGTCGGGCGGCGCGTTTTGCGGTTCGCGGGCGGCGGCGAGCAACTCGCGGCGGAGCCGTTCCGGGCCGTCCGGCGCGGCCCGTTCCGCCTCGATTTGCGCGAAGAGGGCGGGGTCGGCGGGGAGCAGGGCGAAGTCGTAGAGCAGGGCGCGGGCGTAGAGGCCGGTGCCGCCGGCCAGGACGGGCAGCCGCCCGCGCGCCCGGAGGTCCGCCAGCAGGGGCCGGGCCAGGCCGACGAAGCGGTTCGCGTCCCAGGGTTCGGCGAGATCGAGGAGATCGACGAAATGGTGGGGGCAGCGCGCGCGCATGGCGGGAGTGGGCTTGGCCGTGCCCACGTCGAGCCCCCGGTAGACCTGCATCGAGTCGCAGGAGAGGATGTCGCCGCCCAGTGCCTCGGCCAGAAGCAGGGCGGTGTCGCTTTTCCAGGCGCAGGTCGGGCCGAGGACCGCCAGGCATGGGGGGCGCTCAGGCATCGCCGCCCGCCGGAGTTGGCCCGGCCTCCTTCTCGCGCCGGAACAGGGAGGAGAGGATGAAGACGGCGATGCCGCAGGTGATGGCCGAGTCGGCCACGTTGAAGGCCGGGAAGGAGCGGGTTTGCCAGTCGCGCCAGTAAAAGAGGAGGAAGTCGACCACTTCCCGGCGGAAGAGCCGGTCCCAGAGATTGCCCGCCACGCCGCCGAGGACGACGCCCAGGGCGACGGCTCGTTCCGGCACGTCCTCGGTCAGGTGCCGGAAGAACGCCACCATGCCCACCATCACCAGAAGGGAAACCAGGGCCAGCAGCGAGGTGTGGTCGGAGAAGATGCCCCAGGCGGCCCCCTGGTTCCGGTAGTGGACGAGGCTGAAGAAGCCGGGAATCAGCTCGACCTGCGGGAAGGGGGACTCGCCGGGCCAGGCCCGGAGGACCAGCCACTTGGTGGTCTGGTCCAAGGCGAAGACGATGGCGGCCAAAGCGGCGGGCAAACGCCAGAACAGGAGAATCCAGGAAGGCTCCGGGGGAGGAGGGCTCGCGGATTCCGGGGCGGGCCGGGGTGCCGTCTCCGCCGTGGTCATGGCTACTCGACCAGCTCTTCTTCCGGAATCTCCCGGTCGTTGTCCGGGGGGAAGCCGTCGTTTTTCTCGCGGGCGGTCTTGCAGTCGATGCAGAGGCGGGCGTAGGGTTTGGCCCGGAGGCGGCCGGCGGAGATTTCCACGCCGCAGTCCACGCAGATGCCGTAGCTGCCGCTGTCCAGGCTTTCGAGCGCCATGTCGATGAGGGCGAGGCGCTTGCCTTCCTCGGTCATGACCGAGAGTTCCATGTCGCGCATGAAGTCGTCGGTGCCCACGTCGGCCAGCTCTTCGCCCGCCGTGCGGCTGGAAACCAGGGAAGTCTTGCCCAGGGCGCGGATTTGTTTGGCGAGGTTCGCCCGCTCGGCCAGAAGGGCGGTCCGAATTTCCGCTTCCTTGGCGGCGTCGAAACGCTTGGCATTGCCGTTGCTGCTCATGCTTATACTGCCCTTACGAGAAAAGTGATTGCTCGAAAACCATCGGGCCTTGCCGCGACCGGTAGACCGGAAATATAGCAAGGGCAGTTGGCGGATGCAACCGGAAATTGCCGGAAAGGCGGCAGGCGGCTGTTCTGGGCGTTGCGTTCCAGCGGGTTCCGGCTAGAGGCTCCGGGTGCGGAAACCGTGTTCCGCCAGCCATGCCGCTGCCCGTTCCCGCTGGTCGCCCTGGAGTTCGAGGAGGTCGTCGAGGAAACGGGCGTTGGTTCCCAGGCCGCGGCCGATGTCGCGGGCCAGCTCCATGCGCGCCTCCATGTCCAGCTCGGCGAGGCCGCGGAGGTGGGTGACGGTTTTGCCGCCTTTGCCCTTGCGCTGGACGGCGAGGGTGACGAGGGGGCCGCGCGCGACCTTGCCGGTCTGGAATTCGAGGGCCTGGGGGCCGCCGGCGGCGAAGGCGCGGAGCAATTCCTGGTCGGCGCGGTCCAGGGTGCCCTTTTCCGGCGGCTTGGCGGGCGGCGGCGGTTTGGGCTTGTCGGGGTTGGGCAGGCTTTCCTTCGGGACCAGCTCGCCGAGCCGGGCGAAGGGGTTCACCGCGAATTCCGGCGGCGGGGGCGGGGGCTGTTGCGCGCGGTTTTTCCGTCCCATGATGTTCGCTTCCGCTAGTTGGCCAGCCGTTCCACGCTCACGTAGGCGCCGGGGAAGAGCTGGGAGAGTTCCTGTTCGAGGGACTTGTTGCCGAGCAGCATGTCGGCGATTTCGCGGTAGGTGTCCATGGGCAGGTGGGTGCGGGCGGTGGGCTGGTTGGTCTCCCGGTCGTAGACCAGGAAGGCGAGGTTCTCGTCCTCCTCCCGGGAGAAGTCGAAGAGCAGCCGCTGGCGCACCGGATCGAGGTCGAAGCCCTCGCCGGGGTGGTGGAGGAGCTGGTATTTGATGTATTCCACGACCCGGTCGTCGAGATCGCGGAGGAGGATGGCGATTTTCTCGATGAAGTCGCTGCGCCGGAAGGTGAGGCGGCAGGTCGGGGGATCGAGGTCGGGCTCGTCGGCGAAGACCTTGCCGGTGAGTTCGCCCATCTGCTTTTCGGCATCCCGCCATTTGTCCGGATTGTCGAGGGGCAGGAAATAGATCAGGTGGCGGGTTTCGTCGTCGCGGAACAGCACCGGCACATCGAGGGAGAAACTGGCCCCGCAGTGGGCGCAGGCCACCACGTTCAGCTTGCCCGCGAACAATATGGCCAGGGCCTCGTCCCCCGGTCGGAGGACGGTGACGGGGAGCACCTCGCGGGGGGTGTCGCATTTGGGACACTCGACCACGCGCATCTTGTCATGTTCGGCATGCGCCGCTTCGTTTGCCATAGCTGCCTCGGGATGGGATGGGACATGCCGCGGACTGCGGGGGGTAGGTTATTCGAGCAGGCTGCGCAGGTCGTCGGCGGTGAGCCGGGGCGGCAGGCCGCGGGTTTCGGCGCCGCCGAGCACGTCCTCGAACAGTTCGGCTTTCTGCTGCTGCATGTGGAGGACTTTCTCCTCGACCGTCTCGGCGGCGGCCAGGCGGTAGGCGAAGACGGGCTTGTCCTGGCCGATGCGGTGGGTGCGGTCGATGGCCTGGCGCTCGACGGCGGGGTTCCACCAGGGGTCGTAGAGGAAGACATAGTCCGCCCGGGTCAGGGTGAGGCCGGTTCCCGCCGCGCGGAGGCTGAGGAGGAAGACGGTTTCCTGCTTGGCCTCGTTGAACTCCTGGACCAGCTCGCTGCGGCGCTCGGGGGGGGTGGCGCCGGTGATGATCATGGTCGGAATGCCGGCCGCATCGAGGGTCTGGCGGATGATGTCGAGCATGGTGGTGAACTGGCTGAAGACGAGGGCCGAGTGGCCGCCGCCGACGATTTCCTGGAGCATCTCGACCAGGGTGTCGAGCTTGGCCGATTCGGCGGCGAAGGTCGCGTCCAGAAGATGGGGGTGGCAGCAAATCTGGCGGAGGCGGGTGAGCGAGGCGAGAATCTCGATGGGGCCGTGGGTGCGCAGGGAGGCGCGGGCCTGGGCGAGCTGCTGCTCGTAGAGGCGGCGCTGTTCGGGGGTGAGGTCGATGCGGATGGTTTCCTCGGTGCGCGGCGGCAGTTCGGGGGCGACGGCCTCCTTGGTGCGGCGGAGGATCACCGGCGCGATCCGGTCGGCCAGGCGCTGGCGTCCCTGCGCGCCCTCGAAGCGGCTCAGGAAGACGTCCTTCGGGCCGAGGAAGTCGGGATTCAGGAAGTCCATGATGGACCACAGGTCGAGGAGGCGGTTTTCGAGGGGGGTGCCGGTGAGGGCCAGGGTGCGCTTGGCCTTGATGGCCTTCACCGCCTGGGTGATCTGGGCGTCCGGGTTCTTGATGTACTGGGCCTCGTCCAGCACGATCATGTCGAAGGAGTGTTCGAGCAGGGTCTCGATGTCCATGCGGACCAGGCTGTAGTTGGCCACCAGCACCTGCCAGTTGGGATCGTTGAGGGTTTCCCGGCGCCTTTCGGCGGTGCCCCGGTAGCAGGCGAAGCGGAGGGCGGGGGCGAATTGGGCGGCCTGCTCCATCCACACGCCCATGACGGAGGCGGGGCAGACCACCAGGGCCCGGGAACAGGAGCCGACGCGGGCCAGCGAGTCGATGACGGCGAGAATCTGGAGGGTCTTGCCCAGTCCCATGTCGTCGGCCAGGATGGCGCCGACGCCGCTGAGCACGCGGTCCATGAGGAATTCGTAGCCTTCCTTCTGGTAGGGGCGGAGGATGCGCAGGAGGTCCTCGCTGAGGGGGGGCAGTTCCGGCTCGGGCTCGGCGATGAGGCGGTCGGCCAGGGATTGGCAGGCGCGGGAGATTTCGGCCCCCATGGTCTCGATCAGGCGGTTCAGATTGCGCCGGGCGGTGCTGCGGAACTGGCGGGTGCCGCGGTCCTCGTTGAGCAGGTTGACGGCGTCCAGCTCGGCGATGATCTGGGCGGTTTTCTCCCGGTCGATGCTCACCCATTCGCCGCGGGCGGTGCGGAAGACGGAGCAGCTCCGGGCCACGGCGTCGCGCAGCTCGCGCTGCTCGATGCCGATGCCGCGGCAGGTCCAGGCCACCTGCATGTCGACGAAATTCCCTTCCTCGCGCAGGATGACGGAGGGCTTCACGGTGGAGGCGCCGCTGAGCAGCCCGCGCAGGTTGGGGTCGGAGCGGCGCTTCACATCGCTCGGCAGCCGCCGCCAGGCCTTGACGAACTTCTCGATGCAGGCGGGATCGCCGGAGACGCGGAACTTGCCGTCGGCGGTGGGTTCGCCGAGATCGCGGAAGAGGCGGCGCACCTGGCGGAGCCCGGCCCCGTCCAGGAGAGTGATGACGAACTTGTTCCGCTTCTGGCGGATGCGGCCCGAGATGCCGGCTGTGTTGGCGATGAGGGGCTTGCCGCCGACGGTGGCGCGGACCAGGATGTCGGCCCCGGCCGGGCGGGCTTCGAGGAAGATGCGCGGCGCGTCGGCGCGATGGCGTTCGACGCAGGTGCCCTCGACGATGTCGAGCCGTCCGTCGAGCAGGGCGGGGAGGTGCTGGGCCACGTGCTCGCGGCGCATGCGCGGGACTTTTTTCAGGAAGGCCTGGCGGATGACTTCCCAGGAGATGGGGGGGGCGAATTCGAGCATCCGCCCGTCCATGACCACGTTGCCCCGGAGCCCGCCTTCGGCGAATTTGCGGAAGACGTCGGGGAGGACGGCCCGGTTGCCGTTGGGGGCGACCACGACGGGGACGATCTCGACCCATTCGCCGTCGTCGCGCAGCTCGATCACCATGCGGGCGGGCTGGGTGCCGTCGGGGGTGAGGAACGCCTGCGAGTTGCGTTCCAGGAAGCGGCCGGGGCTGTCGGCCCAGGCTTCGAGCCAGCGGTTGAACTCGCTGCGGGAGAGCTTGAGGACCTGGAGGTTCTGGCGCATCTCGCCGCGGCGGCGGCGCAGTTGGGGGGAGAGCCAGCGCAGGAAGCGCCGGTCCAGTTCCGGCAGTTTGGCGGTGCGGCGGTCGCCCCGCTGGGCGCGGAGGCAGAGATTGTGGAGGCTTTGCATCCGCATCAGGGAGCGTTCGTCGTCGCGGCGCTGGTAGACCCGGATGATCACGCCGTCGCCGCCGGTCTCGAATTCCACCTCGACCTCGAGGCGGGTGGCCGGGCTGTTCTGGCCGTTCTGGCCGGGGGCGCCGTTGCCGGCGGGCGGCGGGGACGCTTCGTTTTCGGTCTCGCCATCGGTCTCGCCATCGGTCTCGCCATCGGTCTCGCCATCGGTCTCGCCATC
>LVAZ01000445.1 GCA_001603055.1 Victivallales bacterium Lenti_02 | reverse complement strand
CGTCGGCGCCACCTACCTGGACCGACTCAAGGAACGCCGCCGACACTAGGCGGAATGGCCCAACCCAACCCCCCGGAGGACCGCCCGTGCGTGCCCGACGAATGGTATTTCTCGCAACGCTGCTCGCCATGCCCGCCCTCTGGGCCGAACGCATCCTGATCGAGCCGGAGTCCTTCACCGAACTCGGGGGCTGGGTGGTGGACCAGCAGTTCATGGATGTGATGGGTTCGCCTTTCCTGCTCGCGCACGGGCTGGGGCAGCCGGTGGCCGACGCGGTCGGTACGGCGACGGTCGCCACGCCCGGCAGCTACCGGGTACTGGTGCGCACCCGCAACTGGGTGCCGGGTTTCACTGGGGAAAATGCGCCGGGCCGGTTTCAGGTCCGGGTCGGCGGAACTCTGCTGCCCCAGATTCTGGGAGCCGGGAGCGGCGAATGGGGCTGGGAGGAGGCGGGAACCATCGCGCTGCCGGTCGGCGAGGCGGCGGTGGGGCTCCACGACCTGACCGGGTTCGCGGGGCGCTGCGACGCGATTCTGCTCACCGACGAGGCGGCTTTCACGCCCCCGGCGGGTGGTCCGGAACTGGCCGAACTGCGCCGGGTTCTGCGCGGGTTTCCTGAACAGCCCGAAGATGCGGGCGAGTACGATCTGGTGGTGGCGGGCGGGGGCCTGGCGGGAATCTGCGCCGCCGTCGGCGCGGCCCGCCTGGGGCTGACCGTGGCCCTGATTCAGGACCGGCCCGTGCTGGGCGGGGCCAACAGCAGCGAAAGCCGGGTCTGGCTGGGCGGGGGCACCTGTTTTCCGCCCTACCGGGCGATCGGACGGTTGGTCCGCGAACTGGACCCCGGCAGTCCCAAGGAATGCCCCGGCCCGGCGGAGACCTACTACGACGACCACAAGCTGGCCGTGGTCCAGGCCGAGAAGAACGTGAGCCTGTTCCTCTCCTGCCGGGCAAACGGCGTGGTCATGGATGGCGCGGCCATCGCCGGGGTCGATGCGACCGAAGTCCGCAGCGGTCGCCGCCTGCGCTTCCGGGGCCGTCTGTTCTGCGATGCCACCGGCGACGCCGTGGTCGCCCATCTGGCCGGGGCGGACTACGAGATGGCGGCCGTGCGCATGGGCCGCAGCAATCTGTGGCGGGTCGAGGATACCGGCGCGCCCAGCCCCTTCCCCGCCTGTCCCTGGGCGCTCGATCTGCGCGGCAAGCCCTTTCCCGAGAGTCTGGGCCAGCTTGGCCGCTGGTTCTGGGAGAGCGGCTTCCACCTCGATCCCTTCGTCCAGGGCGAAGCCATCCGGGACCACAATTTCCGGGCCATGTTCGGGGCCTGGGACGCCCTCAAGAACGAGCGGGGCAAGTTCCCGAACCATCGCCTCGAATGGGCGGCCTACGTTTCCGGCATGCGCGAGTCGCGCCGGGTGCTGGGCGATGTGATTCTGAACCAGGACCACATCCTCGGCGGCGAGGCGTTCCCCGACGGCTGCGTGCCCAGCACCTGGGACATGGACCTCCATGTCCCCCAGTCCCGATACGCGCAGGGTTTCGAGGAAAACCCCTTCATCTCGGTCGCCCAGTACACCAAATTCCAGAAACCCTACTGGGTGCCCTACCGTTCGCTCTACTCGCGCAACGTCCCCAACCTCTTCGTGGCCGGGCGCAACATCAGCGTGACCCGCGAGGCACTCGGCACGGTGCGGGTGATGCGGACCACCGGCATGATGGGCGAGGTGGTCGGCATGGCCGCCGCCCTCTGCCGCCGCCATGACTGCCTGCCCCGCGCCGCCTACGCGGAGCATCTGGACGAACTCAAGGCCCTCTGGCAGACCGGCGTCGGCCGTGTACCACAGCCTCCCGTCCTCGATCCCGTTCCCGGGAATTGGGGCAAAAATCTCGCCCCCCTGGCCAAGCTCCGCGTTTCCGGTAGCCGGGACGAGAAAGCCCATCCCCCCGCGAACCTGACCGACGGGGTGGCCCACATCGCCGACGACGGCAGCCGCTGGCTGAGCGAGGCCGCCATCCCCCACTGGGTCGAGCTGGCCTGGCCCCAGACCCGCACCATCCGCGCCGTCCGCCTCGTTTCCGGCTATCGCGGCAATGCCACCGAAACCCGCGATCCCGTGCGCGACTTCCATCTCGAAATCCGCGACGGCGAGCAATGGCTTCCCCTCCCTGGCAGCCAGGTAACCGGCAATCTGGCGGTGGACTGCCGCCGCGAAATCGGCCCGGTCGAGACCAAGGCCATCCGCCTCGTCGTCACCGCCAGCCAGGGCAATCTCTCGCGCATTTTCGAACTTGAGGTCTACGGCGAATAGAGGGGAAGATACCGATTTCGGCAGTATCGTGGATTCCCTGAACCAGTGAAAGGCCCGCCTATGCAACGACGAAGCGGTTTCTGGACGTGGTGGATGCTGTGCTGTCCCGTATTGGCTTTGGCGCAGGATGCCGGGCCGTTCGAGGGGCGGGTCTGGGTGGTGGACCAACGGGCGGCCAACGCCGACGACCGGGGGCCGGGCAACCAAAACCAGCCCTTCCGGACCATTCAGCGGGGGGCCGAAATGGCCCAGCCGGGAGACACGGTTCTGGTTCGCGAGGGCATCTATCGGGAACGGGTCGCGCCGCCACGCGGCGGCGAACCGGGCCATCCCATCGTCTACCGCGCCGAACCGGGGAAAAACGTCATCATCCGGGGCTCCGATGTCTGGTCCCCCGCCTGGGAACGGGACGGCAATCTGTATTGCGCCGTGCCGGACGAATCCCTGTTCACCGACGACGTGTATGTGGACGACAAGAATCCCTTCCTGGTCGAGATGTCCTCGACCCCCTTCGGGCGGGACGGTCTGCGCGAGGTCGAGCGGGGGTTCGTCGAGGGCGAGCAGTACGAACGGATCGTGTTCAGCCTCGGGCAGGTCTATGTGAACGGCCGCATCTACCGCCAAGTTCCCCTGAAGCACGAGGCCGAGGAGGAGGCGGGCACCTGGTGGGTGGACCGGAGCACGGGCCGAATCTGCATCCACTTCGCAGGGAATCCGGCGGAGCGGACGGTGGAAATCTGTACCCGGCGGCGGGTTTTCGCCCCGCACCGGCGCGGGCTCGGCCACATCCATGTCATCGGCTTCGTCATGGAACACTGCGGCAACAACTACCCCACCAACTTCTGGGATGCCAAAAATCCCCAGTGGCAGCAGGCGGGCACCCTCGGCACCCGTTCGGGCCATCACTGGCGCATCGAGGGCAACGTCTTCCGCTTCGGCATGGTCGGCATCGACGTGGGCTACGAAGCCCTCTCCGGCCAGAACCGGGGCGACCTCGAACGCGGCGACAACGGCCGGAACGAGGCCGGCGGCATGTTCCACGAAATCGTGAACAACCACATCATCGACAACTTCGGGCCGGGCACGGCGGGAATGGACGCGCGCGGTGTCCAGTTCGTCGGTAACGTCATCGAGCGCAACAACCTCTATGCTTTCAAGGGCATGAAGCGCTTCGAGACCGGCGGCATCAAGCTCCACCGGCCCCACGGTAGCCGCTTCGAGAGCAATCTCTTCCGCGACAACGACTGCGGCGGGCTCTGGCTCGACCAGGGCGCGGGCAACGATACCGTCATCGAGCGCAATGTCTTCATCCGCAACCAGAACGGGTT
>LVAZ01000444.1 GCA_001603055.1 Victivallales bacterium Lenti_02 | reverse complement strand
GCTCGCCGACCCGGCCCTGATCGAGCACATCGCCGCCTGCGTGCGCACCCACCGCTTCCGCGCCCGGGGCGGGGAGCGCCCGGCCAGCCTCGAAGCGCGCATCCTGTTCGACGCGGACAAGCTCGATTCCATCGGCGCCATCGGCATCGGCCGCTCCTTCCACTTCGCCGGGCGCATCGGCGCCCGCGTCCACAACCGCGCCGCCGAGGCCGAAGGCTCGGCCAGCTACAGCCGCGAGGACTCCGCCCACCGCGAATTCCTCGTGAAACTGCGCCATGTCCGCCGCAGCCTGCTGACCGACGCGGGGCGCCGCCTGGCCGCCGGACGCCACCGCTTCATGATCGAATTCTTCGCCCAGCTCGAACGGGAAACGCGGGGCGAAGACCTTTTCGCACCGGAAAATCCGGGCGCGCATTTGCTTTAGGCGGGCGATGGCTATATTCGGCTCGTGTCTTTTTTGGACTGTCGGAGTGTGCAGACTCTGACATGAGTTCGTTCCGCCGGGGTTTCAGGCCCCGCGCGAAACACCCAGGCAATGCAGTAGGAGGCCAGCCGATCATGTCAGAAGCGATTCTCGAACAGATTACCGAGAGCCTGATCAAGGGCCAAGCGCCGGTGGTGAAGGGCTTGGTGCAGAAGGCCATCGACGCCGGTGTGAGCGCCGAGGCGATCCTGAACAAGGGGCTGGTGGCCGGCATGGCCGTCATCGGCGACCGCTTCAAACGCAACGAGGTCTACATCCCCGAGGTGCTGATCGCCGCGCGGGCGATGAACTCGGGCATGGAGCTGGTCAAACCCCTGCTCAAGCAGGCCGGCGTGAAGGCCAAGGGCATCGTCTGCTGCGCCACCGTCAAGGGCGACCTGCACGACATCGGCAAGAACCTCGTGTGCATGATGCTCGAAGGCGCCGGGTACGAAGTCGTGGACCTCGGCGTGAACTGCGACGCGGAAAAGTTCATCGCCGCCGTCCAGGAGCACAACGCCGACGCCATCGGCATGAGCGCCCTGCTCACCACCACCATGACCAACATGAAGACCACCATCGACGCCTTCGTCGAGGCCGGCCTGCGCGGCAAGGTGAAGATTCTCGTCGGCGGTGCCCCCCTGACCCAGAATTTCGCGGACGAGATCGGTGCCGACGGCTATGCGCCGGACGCCGCCTCGGCCGTCGACCTGCTCGACAATCTGCTGGGCCTTGCCTAGCATACGACGCCCCGCCCTGCGCCCCGGCGGTCCCCCGCCGGGGCCTTTTTTCCCGGAAAGGTACCATGCCGCCCCTGCATCGCGCTCTTCTCTTCTGTGTTCTGGTGGGCGGCATGGCGCTTTTGATGCTTGCCGGGTACATGTATTTCCGCGCCCGGCTTCCCGCCACCGACGCCTCGATGTCGCGCTTTCCCGATCTGGTCCAGGAAACCTGGCGCAAGCGGAAGCAGAGCGCCGAGGAGGCGCGGCAGCGGGCGCTCGAGGCCTCCCGCGAATGCATGGCCAACGGCAACCGCTATTGCCTGCTGGATGATTTTCCCTCCGCGCTCCGGGAATACCGCAAAGCGGCGGAACTGGACGCCGGCAACCTCGATGCCTGCATCGAAATCGGGCGCGTGGCCCGGTTGCTCAACCAAATGCCGGTAGCGCGGGATGGCTGGCAGCGGGCGCTCGAACTCGATCCCCTTGCCGCCGCCGCCCATGCCGGTCTGTTCGAGATCTCCAAGGACGGCGACGAAAAAGAACGCCGTCTGGCCTTCCGCCACGCTCTGACTCTGCACATTCTCAGCCCCCACCGCTCCGCCCCGCGCGAGTTCATCCTGCTCAATCCCGAGATCGCCCGCGAGATCGAGCTGGTGGCGAACGACGCGGCGGACGCCACTCTGGCCGCGCTCGATTCCCGCGAGCTGCTCGCCCGGGCCTGGGCGGCGCTGCCGAAACAGAACCAGCGCACGGCGGATGCCTGCTTCGGCCAAATTCTGATCCGTTTCCGCGCCGCCGAAACCCAGCCGGGAAGCTGACCCCCCCCTATTTCAGCAGGGGCAGGAAAGGTCGGCGGACGGTGGCGTGCGCGTCGGCCAGCCAAGGCTTGACCAGCTCGTCGGCGGGCGCGCCCAGGCTCCGGCGGATGCGGGCCACCACGGCGTGGAGCTGCCAGCCGTGATCCTCGCGCACATCGGAGCCGATGTCGTTGCCCAGCTTGAGCTGAGGCTCGCCCTTGAGCAGCAGATCGAGGGAACGGGAGGGCTTGCAGACCCGGTCCGGCGGCTCGTCGGCCACCAGCCGGTCCGCGAGGCGAAGCGCTTCCCCGCGCGGCAGGTCCGGACAACGGGCGAGCAGCCGTTCGAGGGTCAGCGCCAGAGCGGTGCGGACATTGAGGATCAGGGCCGGCTCCGCAGCCACCCCGGCCAGGACCGGCAGGCAGCGGGCGGTGCCGCAGCAGCGGAGCAGGACAATCGCCGTCAGCCAGTTGGGAACGACGATGCGCTGACCGAAGGCGCCCACCGCCGCCGGCCCCGGCTCGGGCCCCGCCTCGCGGTCGGCGATGGCCTGGAGCAACCGCGCCTCGGCGCGCGGCTCGCCCCACATGGCCAGAATGCAGGCGGCCAGCCAGGACGACTGCCCGCCGCCCTCGGCCAGCAGGCGCAGCATGTCGCCCTCGGTCTCGGCGCGGGATGCGTACACCGGCCACAGCGCCCCGTTCGGTTCCCCCGCCCGCAGGGCGGCGAGGCCTTCGGCGACAGTGGGTAGGACGGCGGCCTGCACCTGGTTGATGGAGCCCGTCGCCCGCAGCCGTTTCTGGAGTTCGGCCACATCGATCCGGCGGGCGGTGCAGCGGGCCGCGACGGCCAGGGCCGCCGCCGTTCCGGCCGCCTCGCCGAGGCGCTGAATGTCGCGCTCCATGCGCAGGGAGTAGGCCGCCGCCGTGCTCATGCCCGCCGCCCGGCAGCCCACCCAGACGTTGTCGAGGCTCTCCGGCAGCAGCATCCGGTAGGGCAGATCGCTGACCAGCTCGCCCCGGAAATTGCGGCAGACCCAGAGCCAGAACACCACTTCGTCGTCGTCGAACTCGAAATCGATGGCATGGGTGTCGAGGAAGGAGAGGGTCGGCCCGATGGTGTCGGGAAACCGGCGCTGCTGGACGAGATCGGCCACCGTCACGTCCCGGTCGGAACGGACATGCACCGACTGGCGCAGGCCGATGACGGGGGCGAGATAGTAGAGCCGGGAATCGGGCGCGTAGCGCTCGCGCAGGAACTGGGCGACGCCGTGGACGCGCCCGCGGGAGAAGTCCTCGGGGTCGGTGGGGTCCACATGCCCGGCGTCGTAGTTCACGCTGCCCATGCCGATCGCGCCGTCCTTGCCGCGCACGGTGCGCCCGGCGACCTGGGAGAAGGTGAGCACCGCGCCGTCGCCGGGCCTGCCGCCCTGGCATGCCGCCCCGGCCCGGCGGCAGAGGTCCGCGTCGCCGGAGCCATCGACGAAAGCCCCGGCGGCAATCCGCACAGGACCGGCCGGGGTCGAGGCGTGGACCGCCACCACCCGCCGTCCCTCGGTCTCCACGTCGAAGACCAGAGTGTCGCCGGCGAACTCGACCCCGGCGGCGGCGAAGCGCTCGGCGAAGGCGAGCTTCTTGGTTTCGTGATGCCAGCCGCCGGCGGGACGCCCCGCGCCGAACAGGGAGCAGAGCTGGCGGGCGCGCTGGTCGATCTGCTCGAACAGGCCGCCGGGAGCGCCCTTGCAGTAGCCGTTGATGCCGCCGCCCGAGCCCACCCCGCCCGCGAAGGGCATCAGGTCCAGGCACAGCACCCGCGCCCCGTTTTCGGCGGCGGCGACCGCCGCGACCGCGCCGCCGGTGCCCGCCCCCGCCACCAGCACATCCGTTTCCCGCCGGGCGACAAAGACCGGAACAGGCACGGGACCCGGGGCGGCTGGCGGCGCGGCGGCGGTGGCGGCAAGCGCCCCGGCGGCGGCCAGCCCG
>LVAZ01000443.1 GCA_001603055.1 Victivallales bacterium Lenti_02 | reverse complement strand
GCCTAGAAGTAGGCGTTGACGATGGGGAGGAAGGAGACCCTGGACTCGGCGATGACGTTGATCAGGCCGATCTGGACGCCATGCATGAAACGGGTGTAGTTGATCACGCCGACCTGGAGGCCCTGGGCTTCCTTGGTGACGTTGATCAGCCCCACGGTCAGGTTCTGGGTGCCGACCGAGGCGTAGTTGACCAGACCGATCTCAATGCCCTCGCTGTTCTGGCTGAGGTTGACGGGGCTGAGGCGCACGCCGGTGGCGTTGCCCTCGGCATAGTTGAGCAGGTTGACCTGGATGCCCTCGAAGTCGCCGGAGCCGCTGAACAGACCAAGGTCGAAACCGGAAACGGCCGTGTTGTAGCCGTAGATCAGGTTCAGCTTGAGGCCGGTGATGTGGACGTCCTGATCGAAGAGCTGAAGCTCGGGGAAGAGCGAAAGCTGGAGCGGATACATGTCGTAGGGATCACGGGCCTGGACGGCGAGAACGGTGAAGGCGACAGCAAGGATGGCGACGAACTTCTTCATGGCGATTGTCCTCCAGGTGGGCGTTGGCGTGGTTGCCGGGGGTGGGGAAACGCGGGAGTCTTGGGAATTGACAGGGGAAAGATACACTCTCGCGGTGCATCGGCTAGGCCGACCCTCTCTACTGTATGCCGCCGAGCCACCGGACGCAAGAATTCGCGCGGCATTTCTACGCGGACGAGGAAACCGCATCCGTTCCGGGAGCAAAATGCGGCTAGGGGACCAGGGGACCCGGCCCGGCCTTGGGCGGCGCCAGCGGCCCGGCCTGTTCGGCTTCGAGGGCGGCGCGCAGGGAGCGGACCAGTTCCGGCGGGAAGTTCCGGTAGCAGTAGTCGATGGCGTTCCGCTTCATCTGCGGGTAGGGCGGCAGCCCCCGGCGTCCCTTGGTGTCCCCGATGTCGGACTGATACTTGGCGTAGACGGCGGCGGCGGTGCGCTCGTAGGCCACCGCATCCTCGGCATTGCCCAGGGCGAGCGCGTAGCAGGCGTAGATCAGATATCCCTGGACCGTGCTCTGGCCCTGGTTGTAGTTCATCAGCGCGATCTGCTCCTCGAGTTCGGCCAGGGCGAAGGCGTCCAGGTCGGCGACGCGGAACCGGTCGGGGAAGCGTTTCCGCCCGTCCTCGAAATACTCCCTGGCCTTGCCCCGCGAGCCGTATTTGTAGAAGTTGACGACCGCGTCGACCATGAAGTTCTGGAAGGCGCCCCGGATGGTGGTCTCGCCGTGCTTGTCGAGCGAGTCGGCGTAGTACTGGCGGCAGGCGTCGGCGACGGCGAGGTTGGGGCGCATCTCGAGATACAGGGTGTCTTCCTCGTTGTAGACCACCAGTTGCCCGCCCTCGAAGGCGGCTTTGAGGGACTGGAAGATCATGCGGTCGCACTGGAGGGCCTTGAACTGGTCCTGGTTGCGGACCCAGTGCTGGAGGCCGCGGAAGGCCCAGTAGATGGCATGGGCCTCGGGCAGCCGCCAGTCGAGGGGGCCGAAGAGGCGGGTGATGGTGTCGATGATGGCGGGATCGAGCCGGTAGTGGTTGCGCAGCCAGCGGTGGCGCAGGGCGGTGTCGACGTAGGGATAGATGCCGAGTTTGTCGATGGCCCCGGCGACCGCCCCGGGGATCATGCCGTCGGGGCTGTCGCGGAATTCGCGCTCGAAGTCGGCGAAGGTCCAGCCCTGGCCGGCGAGGATGCGCAGGAATTCGGCGTAGGCCTCGCCGCCGACCTGGGCCTCGAGGCGGGCGGGGGTGAGCGCCCCCTGGGCGATGATGTCCCACTGGTTGGCGAGAGGACCGAAGACCCGGACCATCTCCCAGGCCATCTGGGTCTTGTAGTAGCGGTTGGCGTCGTCCAGGTCCTTGCCCATCTTGTGCTGGTAGATCCAGCCGAGCTGCTGGAACAGCTCGGGGTCGGCGGGGTTGTAGTGCAGCGCCTCGTCGCGGATCAGCTCGATGCCGCGCTGCACCCAGCGCCAGCGGTCCTCGGGGCGGGTGAAGGTCACCGAGACGTTGTAGGCCATGTTCCAGGCGAGGAAGGCGGTGGCCCCGGTGAAGCGGGGCTGCAGCTTGGTGATCCAGGAGGCGAGCTGGACGGTCTCGAAGTAGTTGCCCAGTTCCTGCATGCGCTGCGAGCGCAGCCAGAGGAAGTCGGCGACCAGCCCGCGGAAGCCGCCGAGGGCGACGGTGGTGAAGGCCACCATGGGGGGGGCGTTCTCCAGCGGCTCGGTGTCGGTGAGCTGCGCCTCGACGCGGATCGCGTTCATCCGGCTCTGCACGGCGGAGAGGGAGCC
The DNA here is from genome assembly GCA_001603055.1 of Victivallales bacterium Lenti_02. Lineage (GTDB taxonomy): Bacteria > Verrucomicrobiota > Lentisphaeria > Oligosphaerales > Lenti-02 > Lenti-02. The sequence goes on along the minus strand of LVAZ01000443.1, from coordinate 2,982 downwards.
GACCAGCAGGACGAAGGCCGCCAGAACGACCAGGAGCGAGGCGGAAAGAGTGGATAGTTTCATCGGCGGATCACCGCTCCCAGTTCGCGTCGGTGGAGAACCCAGATGCCGAGCAGGGCGATCAGGCCGGAACGCAGCGCGATCAGCACCCCGAAGGCCTCGCCCAGCCGGGCGTATTCGACCAGACGGCCGCGGGCCAGGTCGCCGGTGGCCTCGAAATCGTCCACCGAGACGACCACCAGCCCCACCCCCCGGGCCAGATAGTGGGCGCCGCGGTCGAGCACGCCCTTGTATTGGTAGCGCCCGAAATCGTCCTGCAGGGGCGCCTCGATCGCCGCGCGGACGCTGAGCCCGATAATCAGATAGGCGATGGCCACGAAGGCCGCCACCGGAGTCGAGAAGGCCGCGCCCACCGTGCAGCCCAGGGCGGCGAGGAAGGCGATCTGGAACAGGGCCAGCACCATGGCGCGGGCGTAGTTGGCGGGGAACCCGGAGACCTTGGCCATGAGCACCGGCCCGTCCGCGATCTGGAAGACCACCGAGACGCCCCGGTCCTCCTCGGTGCTGCTCTGGAACGTCGGCGGCGGATTGGCGTAGCCCAGTTGGACGACGCCGTCCTCGGCGATGATGTCGGCCGGCAGCTCGAGTTCGTGGAAGCTCCCGGTCAGCACCTGCTGGGGGATTTCATGGAATCTGGCGCCTCCCCGGCCCTTGGGGTCGGCGACGACCCAGCTCCCGCGCAGGAGGCGCTGGGAACTCTGCGAGGTGGAGCCGGCATAGTGGCGGTAGCGCAGAAAGAGCGTGTCGGTGCCCCGGGGCACCCGCACGTTCTCGAAGCGCCACATCTTGGGCGGGTCGCCGGGCGCGATCTCGGTGCTCTCGGCCCGCTTCTGGCGGAGGATTTCGGCCTGCACGGCCTCGGGGTTGTGACCATCCTCGAGACTGCCCGCCGCCTTGCGTTCCGCGTACTCGCGCCGGACCTCCGCCAGAAAGTCCGGCGTCACGGGCTCGAAGCCCCGCCGGCCGACGAGCACCTCGGCGCGCACCCGCTCCATCTCCCCCGAACTGAAGCGGTGGCGGCTCAGCCCCCAGTTCGCCAGCACGAAGATGACCAGCGCCGAGACGACCAGAATGGCCCCGTTCATCAGGAAAACCCCCAGCCACTTGCCGAACCAGATGATCCAGCGGGGGCAGGGCTTGGTGGTCACCATGTGCATGGTGTAGTCCTCGATCTCCCGCGGCAACTGCGAGCAGGCCAGCCACAGGGTGGTGGTCGAGATCAGCGCCACCACCACGCCGAGCGAATAGGTCAGCGTGATCTGCACCTGCCCCTTGGCCGTGCCGTCGCCCGCCACCACCAGCGGCAGCACGAAGACCGCCAGGAGAATGAACAGGAAAAGCACATGGAAGACGCGCGAGCGGATCGCCGACCGCATCGTCTGAATCATGATTGCCCGCAATTGCTTCACCGCACCGCCTCGGTTGGGTTCAGGTTCATGCTGTCCTCGGCGGGAGGACGCCGATCATTCCCTTGTAGTATACCCGGCGCGGAGCCCAATGCCACCTTCCCGCCCGCCCGACCGGCGCCGGAAGCGGAAATTGCCGCCCGGTCCGCATTCGCGCCGGGGAAAGTTGACGGGGCCTGTCCCGCGCTGTACGTTCCCCCGTATGTGTTTTCTACCGATCCGCCATCGGGAAGACCCGGATTCCGCGAAGAGAAGATGGCAGGTTTGAAACCTGCGCGCGATTCCGGTTCCCTGCCGAGGCAACCGGGCAACCCCATTCCCCTTCGATCCGGAGAACCGCCATGAAGTCCCTGCTCGCCCGTCTCGTCGGAAACCGCCTCGCCCTGGCCGCCCTGTGCCTGGCCCTCGGATGCCCGGCGGCGAACGATCTCCAGAGCGCCCTGCAAGCCGTCCGCGTCCCCGGCTCCGACCTCGAGCTGGTCTCGAACGCGGCCCAGAGCCGGAACGCCGAATTCACCAGGCAGGTGAAGGCGCTGCAGAAGGAAATGGAACAGGAGATGGACGCCGAGGCCCTGGCCATGGGCAAGAAGGTCGAGGAATTGCTGAAGAACATCGGCATCACCGAGGAAAGCCTGGACCACCTGTTCGCCTCCCTGAGCATCCGCGGCATCAACACCGAAAACGACACCCCCGCGATTCCCGCCCTGATCGCCTTCATCCTCAAGGAACCGGTCGCCGCCGCCAAGATCATCGAGAACGTCACCAAGTTCGCCAACGACGAGGGCGCGCAGATCCAGCTCACCGAGTCCGCCCATCAGGGTGTGCCCATGATCGCGGTCGTCTTCGATCCGGACAACCTGCCGGAAGACCTGCCCCCCGAGGGGGCCGAGTTCTTCTCCGGCCTGGTCCTGGCCCTGCCCGCCGGCGGCCGCGTCGTCTATGTCGGCCAGACCGAGCAGGTCAAGGCCGGCATCGACCGGATGCTGGCCGGCACCGCCACCCCCCGCAGCGAGGGTCTGAACGTCGCCAAGGCCCTGGTGCCCGCCGCCGCCGACAGCTACCTCATCTTCGACATGCCCGACCAGTTCCGCCAGATGATGGGCTTCCAGGCCCAGAACGCGGCCGGGAATCCGATGCTCGCCGGTCCCATGACCGCTCTGGCCGGCCTCAAGGGCGCCGCCTTCTCGAACGTGACCACCGACAAGGCCAGCATGGCCCTGGCCGGCGACTTCGAGACGCCCGAGAACGCCATGCAGATCAAGATGGCCCTGGACATGATGACGAGCATGATGAAAATGCAGCTCATGAACATGGCCGCCGGCACGCCCATGCCCATCCTCGACACCATGAAGACCACGAACGAAGGCACCAAGGCCACCTTCGCCTTCGACCTCACCGTCCAGGACATCCGCAGCTTCCTCTCCCTCGCCCAGCGCGTGCAGCAGCAGCAGCGGGGCGCGATGCCCGGCGGCCCCGCCCCGGCCCCCGGCGGCATCCCCGCGCCCTAGCCTCTCCC
>LVAZ01000442.1 GCA_001603055.1 Victivallales bacterium Lenti_02 | reverse complement strand
CCTTCTTCAGTTTTTCGGGCGCGGCGACCGGCACGGTGACGGCGACGTAGAGGGTGGCGCCGTCGTGGGCGAGCCGGAGGACGGCGGGCGGGCCGGTCAGGGGACTGCGGCCGGGGGTGTCCTTGACCGCGATGGGGGCGCCGGGCCACTCGTCGGCGGCGATGCTGCCGTCGAGGGTGGGGGCGGCGGCGAGGCGCGGCACGTTCAGGGGCACGGGGAAGCGCACCTGGGACTTTGGTGCCGGCCGGACGGGGGCTGGACGCAGTTCGGATTGGACCGGCCAGGAGGCCCGCAAGGGGCTCGCGTACAGCCCGATCCGGTCCATCGGGATCGCCTGGAAGCCGAGCTTGAAGGCGGGCGACTCGGGCTTGAGCCGGAAATCCAGCTTGTCCCGGTCCACGAACAGCGGGTCCTCGTCAACCAGATTGTCGGTGAAGGTCACCCCCGGACGCGCCTTGGCCTCCACCCGCTGCCAGGTGCCGCCGACGCAGATGTTGCGGGCGACCACGTTGCCCTTGGGGGTGCCGGGTTCGTCGTCCAGGAGGGTCAGGAGCTGGGGGTAGCGGCTGCGCCAGGGCTCGTCCTGGTAGGGCATCTCCTGGAGGCGCTTGGTCAGGGTGGCCACGCCGCCCTGCTGCCAGCCCAGGCCGCGGGCATCCACGTGGACGGAGGGCTTGCAGTCGACGAAGATGTTGTTCTCGATATGGGTGTCCCGCCCGCCGCCGATGAAGGTGGCCCCGGGGACCTGGTAGAAGACGTTGCCGTGGATGTGGGCGGCGGAGAACTGGTCGTCGAGGTAGACCCCTTCGCAGCCTCGTCCCTCGAACCCGTAGACATGGTGGACGTAGTTGTAGCGGATTTCGTGGCCGCGCATGGTCCAGTCGTAGCCGGCGTACATGACGCCGGCGTCGTTGGACTGGTAGACCACGCTGTGGATCTCGTTGAGTTCGATGACGTGGTCGTTGCCGCCGAAGCCGATGGCCATGTGCGGGGCGTTGTCGATGAGGTTGTGGGCGGCGCGGTTGCCGACCCCTTGGAGGCTGATGCCCGCCTTGTAGACCTGGTTCCAGCGACCGAAGTGGTGGATGTGGTTGTTCTCCACGTTGTGTCGGCCGGGAGTCAGGGTCTTGCGGTCGCCGCCGCTTGCGCTGACGCCGCCGTCGGCCAGGTTGAAGAGGTCGCAGCCGAACACCTCGTGTCGGGTGCCGCCGCCGATGCTCACCGCGCTGCCGCCGATGTTGCGGACCGTGCAGGCCGCGATCTGGCAATCCTGGCCGCCCCGGATGGTGATCGCCGTGCCCTGGCAGCACTCCAGGGTCAGTCCGCGGATGCTGACGTGCGCCACGTCGGCGAGCCTGATCAGGCCTGTGGTCAGGGAGAGGATCGCCTTCCCCCTGGCCAGCGGCGCGGGCGGCCAGAAGTACAGAATCCCCGAGTGGCGGTCCAGGTACCACTCCCCCGGCTGGTCCAGCTCGGCCAGCGCGTTGTAGACGTAGAACCACTGGCCCTTGCGGAAGCCGAAGGCGTGGCGGTTCTTCTCGTCGTCGAGGGTCATCGTCCGGGTGGCGAGGTCGATGGACTTGACCCGGTACCGCTGGTCGGCCCAGTCCCACATCCAGAAGCCGTTGGCCATGAGGTCGGGCTCGCCGACCCAGCGCGCCGGGCGGTCGCCCTCGTAGGTGAAGATGCCCTCCACCGACCCCTTGGTGCCGCGGATATCCATCACCGTGGGCCCCTTGTGGTCGACGATGCGGGTGAAACCCTCGTTGGGCCAGCGGGCCACCGTCATGGGCTGGTCGGCGAAGAACAGCTCCATGCCGGGCGAGGAACTGCCCCAGGTGGTCGCGCTCTTCATCTCGCCGAAGGCGGTGATGCCCTGGGCCTTGAGATCGGTCTGCAACACCTGGTCCCGCGCCTCCGGCAGCAGCCGTTGCCGCACGGCCTCGTCGGCCACCGGCCCGAAGCCGTCCAGGACCCTGCCGCCCACGAGCCGGACGACCGCACCCTTGCGCGCCCGGTAGACGATGGGCGAGTCGGCGGTGCCGCTGTCCTCGGTGGTGAGTTCGAAGGGCTTGGCCAACTCGTAGATGCCGGCCTGCAGCTCCACGGTGACCGGCCCCAGCGGCGGCCCGCCCGCAACCTTGCGGCGACGGATTTCGTCGCGGGCCCGCTCCAGGGTCGCGAAGGGGCCGTCGGTCTTCCGCCAGTTGGGCGTCGCCCGCTCGCCGGACCAAGTGTCATTGCCCTTGGGCGACACGTACAGCGTCGGGCCTGCGGAACACACCGTGGTGGCCAGGGCCGCAACCGCCAGAGACAGAGCGTGGATTCTCATGTGTGGGCTTTCCTCGCGTTCGCTTGCCGAAACCAAAAAGAGGAAAGAGGGGACGAGCTTTTTGTGACGGCTTTTTGTGACTCTGGCCCATTCTACTCCGCCGCCCCCGACCCTTCAAACCCGGCCTGCCATTAAAGGCCCGTCCTCGGGCTTCGCGGACGCAGTGGACGCAGTGGATGGGGAGAGTGGACGCAGTGGAGGAAAACCGGGACGGATTCTTTCTCTCACGGAGCCACGGAGGAGTTCAGAGTTCAGCGCAGCCAGAGGCACCGCTGGCATGTAGCTCCCGCTTCGGGGAGCCCTTCGACAAGCTCAGGGTCTTCGGCCACGGGCCACCCCTTCGACAAGCTCAAGGCCTTCGGGCACCGCCACCCCAGTAGTCTGAACTCAATCCCGGACCTATTTCACAGTTCGAGATTTTTCATCTGCATTTGTTGCATATTGAACTAGTTTGTGGTATCCTGTGTTCGGTAGTTTGACAAACTCGCGATTTTTCGGGCAAAGGACGACGACAATGGAACGTGGATTTGACCGAGTGGAGTTCAACCGTCAGGCAGGCGAATGGCGGTATATCATCACCGACATGATCTGCCGGGCGGGTTCGGGGCATCTGGGAGGGGCGCTGTCGCTGGTGGAGGTGGTGATGACCCTCTACAAGCGGGTGATGCGCTTCGATCCGGCTTTTCCGAAATGGCCGGACCGGGATCGGCTGGTGCTGTCGAAGGGGCACGCCGCGCCGGTGTTGTACGTGGCGCTGGCCGACGCGGGGTTTTTCCCGAAGGAGTGGCTGGGGACGCTGAACGCGGACGGGACCAAGCTGCCCAGCCATGCCGACGAGCGGTTTGTGCCGGGGGTGGACATGACCACCGGTTCCCTGGGCCAGGGGCTTTCCTGCGCCTGCGGCATGGCGCTGGCCGCCAAGCTGGACGGGAGAGGCCACACGGTGTACGGCATCGTCGGCGACGGCGAATGCAACGAGGGGCAGAATTGGGAGGCCGCCATGTTCGCCGCCCATCATCGGCTCGACAATCTGGTCGCCATCTGCGACTACAACCGGTTGCAGATCGACGGGTTCACCGACGAGGTGCTGAACCTCGAACCCTTCGCCGACAAGTGGCGGGCCTTCGGCTGGGAGGTCTTCGCGGTGGACGGGCACGACTGGGACGCGCTCTACGACACCTTGACCGCCGCCCGCGCGGTGACGGGCAAGCCGAGCATGGTGATCGCCCGTACCGTCAAGGGCAAGGGGAATCTGGCCGTGGAGAACCGGCCGGAGAGCCATAACATCAAGGTGCCGGACCAGGCGGCCTACCGCAAATACATGGATGCGCTGACC
>LVAZ01000441.1 GCA_001603055.1 Victivallales bacterium Lenti_02 | reverse complement strand
GCGCCGCCACGCCGGCCTGGAGATCGTGCATCGTGCTTCCTCGCATACCCCGCCCATGCGGGAACTCCCCAACCATGCCCCCAAGCCCCGGAAATGCAAGACCCCCACCAAGCGGTCGCCGCCATGCAAACCGGCCGGAGGGTGGCCGGAGCATCCTGCTCCGTTTCCGGCGTTTGGCGGAACTCGGTCTTGGTGTTCGGGCCTTCCCAGGGGACGGCATTTGCCCGCCGGGGTGGCTCAAGCCCTGCCGCCGGCCTCTCGTCACCAGCCTATTTCACAGGTCGAAAAACTTCCCCTTGAAAAAATTCCCGTCCCCAATTTTCTTTGCGGTCATCCGGAAGATGACACAGCCGTCCGGGCATACCACTTCCTTGCAGTATCTGCCGCTCCCCCCAATGTTCTCCAAATCGCCGCCACTTCTGACCGCCTCCATGATTGGGAACATAATCATCATCACTTTCGAGCAAATGCCCTGGCCGTCCTTGGTTACGGGACAGCCATAGGTGCAGGTGTACGTGTCGCCGATTTCCTCGCCGTTTCGGCAATACCCCTCGGTGCGGTCGCCGCGCAGGAATCCCGTCACCTCGATTTCCCATTCATACTCCTCGCCGTACCATTTCTTCATGCTCAATCTCCGCGTTCACATTTGCCGGAACAGCCTGCTGCGACTATCCGTGATGCTACTTCGGGAAGCGGGCGGCGTCAAGACAGCGAGGGTGAATCCCCGGCCCGCGGGCGAGGGCTGGCGCCGGGATCAGGCAGCGGCTTTGGCGGCCTGCCGCGGCCCGGTGTCTCCAGCGCTCCGCGCGGGGCTGTCCGGGTTTCCCTCCTGGTCTGGAACGGAAAAAGCCCGGTTCTAGGCTGAAACCGGGCTGGGTGTTCTGGAGCGGGTGATGGGAATCGAACCCACCTGGCTGGCTTGGAAGGCCAGAGCATTACCACTATGCTACACCCGCGGAATGGGCCTGGGATCAATCTACCCGCTGGGCGGGGAGAGTCAAACCCGCCGGGGGGTCTACTGGCCGGCCTTGATCTGGTCCCAGATGCGCGCGTATTTGGCCTGGCTCTTGCCGAGGTCGGCGATGACCTCGCCCTTGGCGCGGATTTCCGGCGGCGGGAACATGGCCTCGTCCTCGCGCATCTCCTCGGGCAGCAATTCGTAGCTGGGCAGATTGGGGCAGACGTAGTAGATGAATTCGCTGTTCTCGGCGGCGACCTTGGGGTCGTGGAGGAAGTTGATGAAGGCGTGGGCGAGTTCCACCTGGCGGGCGCCCCGGGGGATGACCATGTCGTCGCAGGAGATCGAGAAGCCTTCCCTGGGGAGGACGAAGTGGATGTTCTCGTTCTCCTCCTGGGCCTGGAGGATGTCGCCGCTGTAGCCGTGGACGAGGAGGAATTCGGCGGAGGCGATGCCGGACTTGTACTGCTCGTTCTCGAACTTGGCGAGGTTGCGGCGCCAGCGCAGGACCACGTCGCGGGCCTGTTCGAGTTCGCCCTCGTCGTCGGTGTTCAGGCTGTAGCCGAGGAACTTGAGGGCGGCGCCGATGGTTTCGCGCATGTCGTTGAGCATGGTGGCGCGGCCGCCGAGGTCGGCGCGGTCGAACATGGCCCAGGTGGCCTCGGGATTCGGCACCCGGCCGTCGAGGTAGGCGATGCCGGTGTAGGTGAGCATGTAGGGCACGCTGTGGTCCATCTCCGGATCGAGGGCGACTTTGAGATAGTCGGGGTCGATGTGGGCGAGGTTCGGAATCAGGCTGTGGTCGAGGGGCTGGAGCATGTCCTGGTCGTGCATGACCTTGACCATGTAGCTGCTGGGGAAGAGCAGGTCGTAGCCGGTGGCGCCGGCCTTGAGCTTGGCGTACATGGCCTCGTTCGAGTCGAAGGTGTCGATCACCACCCTGCACTTGTGCTGGGCCTCGAAGCGCCGGACGAGTTCGGGCTTGACGTAGTCGGCCCAGGTGTAGACGTGGAGGACCGGCCGGTCGCCGCGCCCGCAGCCCGCCGCCGCCAGAGCCAGGAGGGCGCCGGCCGCGCCGCGAATCCAGTGTTTCAGGTTCATATTCCATCCTTTCGTTGTTTCGCCAGCAGGCGCTGGCTGAGCCAAACCGCGACAAACGTAATGACGATCAGGAGCGTGGACAAGGCGTTGATGAGGGGCGGGTTGCCGTGCCGGATCATGCTGTAGATGTAGAGGGGGAGCGTGGTCGAGCCGGGGCCGGAGACGAAGAAGGTGATGACGAAGTCGTCGAGCGAGAGGGTGAAGGCGAGGAGGGCGCCGGCCGCGATGCCGGGGAAGAGCTGGGGGAGGAGGACGCGGCGGGTGGCCTGCCAGGTGTTGGCGCCCAGGTCGTGGGCGGCCTCGAGCACCGAGGCGTCGAAATCCTGGAGCCGGGCCAGCACGACCATGGTCACGTAGCTCACGCAGAAGGACACATGGGCCAGGTAGATGGTGCCCATGCCGAGGCGGACGCCGCAGGCGACGAAGAGCAGCAGCAGGCTCATGCCGGCCAGGATGTCGGGCACCACCAGAGGCGCGTAGATGAGGCCGTAGTGGACGCGCTGGAGGCGGCTGCGGTAGCGGTGGATGGCGAGCGCGGCGGTGGTGCCCAGCACGGTGCTGGTGAGGGTGGCGCCCACGGCGATGAGGAGGGAGTTGCGCAGGGCGTCCCAGATGGCGCGTTCGTGCAGCAGCCGCCGGTACCATTTGAGCGAGGCGTGGCTCCAGCGCACGCTGAACCGCCCGTCGTTGAAGGAGTAGACGATCAGGACCACGATGGGCAGGTAGAGAAAGAGCAGGACCAGGGCGGTCACGACCAGGGGGACGGGGTTGCGGCGGCGGCTGCCCATCTAGCTGCCCTCCCGTTTCGCCACCGTCGCGCGGATGCCGGAGGGGCCGGCGAAGAGGGGGTAGAGGACCAGCGGCAGGAGGACGGCCAGGGTGAGCAGCGTGGCCAGGGCGCTGGCGTGGGGCAGGTTGCGGTCCACGAAGGTCCGCTGGGCGATCTTGTTGCCGATCATCTCGCTGTTGGTGCCGCCCATGATCTCGGGGATGACGTAGGAGCCGAGGGCGGGGATCAGGACCATCGCCACCGCCGTCAGCAGCCCGCGCCGGATGCCGGGGAGGAAGACCGAGACAAAGGCCTGGAAACGCGGCGCGCCCAGGTCCTCGGCCGCCTCCATCAGCGAGAAGTCGAACTTCTCCGCCGCCGCGTAGACCGGCAGGATGGCGAAGGGCAGGTAGGTGTAGACCAGCACCAGGAGCACGGTCTCCGGCTGGTAGAGCAGCGAGGTGTCCTCGCCCACCAGCCGCGCCGCCACCAGCAGCCGCTTCACCATCCCGTCCGGGTGGAGCAGGGTCTTCCAGGCGAAGACCCGGACCAGGAAACTGGTCCAGAAGGGGACGACCACCAGCAGCATGAGCGGCTGCCGCCAGCGTTGCGGCGCCCGCGCCATGTAGTAGCCCGCGGGCACGGCCAGCAGCACGGATATCGCGGTCGTCGCCGCGCTCAGCCAGAGGGTGCGCCAGATGATCGCCGGGTAGTTCGGGTTGCCCAGATGCCGCCACGTCTCGAGCGTCCAGCCCGGGCCGATCCCGCCCAGCACGTCGGCCGGCTTGAAGGCGATGGCGAAAACCACCAGGGTGGGGACGACGAAGAGCGCGACCAGCCAGCCGAAGGAGGGGGCGGTGAGCAGCAGCTCCCGGAGGGCGCGGAGGCGCTTGGTCACGGCTGGTCCTCCCCGGTCGCCGCGGACTCCTCGGCTTCGAACGCCCCGTCCGGCGGCGTCGCCAGCAGGTCCTCGTCCTGCTCGCTGTAGCGTTCGAGCATGAAGCCGTCGTCGGCGTGCCAGGAAATCCAGACCTCGTCCTCCCAACTGATGGGCTGCTCGTCGAGCAGGAAGCGGTTGTGCTGGCGGCTCACCGAGAGGCGGATTTCGCCCACGCGCACCCAGTATTTGGTGACGTTGCCCAGGTAGACCACGTCCTCGACGGTGCCGCGCAGGGTGTTGCGCAGGCGGTCGGGGGGCGGCTGCTCGCGGGCGATGGAGAACTTTTCCGGGCGGATGCTCAGATACACCGGGTTGCCGACGCTGAGGCGCTTGTCGTTGAAGCAGAGCAGGGGCGCCGCGAACTCGGGCATGCGCACCCGGCAGTAGTCCCCGTCCGCCAGGGCGGCCACCCGGCCCTCGAGGAAGTTGGTGTCGCCGATGAAGGCGGCGACGAAGCTGCTGGTGGGGGCCTCGTAGACCTCGGCGGGGGTGCCGATCTGCTCGATCTTTCCGCGGTTCATCACCGCCACCCGGTCGCTCAGGCTCATGGCCTCGCCCTGGTCGTGGGTCACGTAGAGGAAGGTGATGCCCACCTCGTCGTGGATCAGATCCAGTTCGAGGAGCATGCGCTGGCGGAGCTTGAGATCGAGCGCGGCCAGGGGCTCGTCCAGGAGCAGGACCTGGGGGCGGAGGATGAGGGCGCGGGCGATGGCGACCCGCTGCTTCTGGCCGCCGCTGAGTTCGCCGGGCCGTTTCCGGGCCTGGTCGCCCATCTGCACCAGTTCGAGCATCTGCTCGACCCGCTGGTCGGTCTCGCGCCGGGGAACCTTGGCGATGCGGAGGCCGAAGGCGATGTTCTCGCGCACGCTCAGGTGGGGGAACAGGGCGTAGTTCTGGAAGATGGTGTTCACCTGCCGGCGGTGCGGCGGCAGATCGGTGATGTCCACCCCGTCGAGCAGAATCCGCCCCTCGTCGGGCACCTCGAATCCCGCCAGCATCCGCAGCAGTGTCGTCTTGCCGCAGCCGCTCGGCCCCAGCAGCGAGAAGATTTCCCCCCGGCGGACGCTGACGGAAACCCCGTCCACAGCCCGCAGGGAACCGAAAGACTTCGTGATGTTGCGGAACTCGAGAAATTCGGCCAACGAAGGGCTCCCCTGTTGCCGGAGGACGGACACTGGTCCGGGAGACCCGGCCAAACCGGAATCGCGAAGTCCCGTAGTATAGCACGCCCCGCCACCCCTGCCGCTTGCGGAACATTGCATTCGGCCCCGCGCCCGGTATGTTCAATGCGCATTGAACAAGGGGAGTGCCATGCCCGAATCCGAGCAAACCAACCCAGAGCAGGCCATCCGCCGGGTCATCCAGGAGGCGGGCAGCACGACCCAGGCCCTCGGGCTGGGCCGCATCTGCGGCCAGCTCTACGCCTATCTCTACTTCAGCCGGCAGCCCCGCTCGCTGGCCGACATGCAGGAGGCCCTGGGCATCAGCAAGGGCAGCGCCAGCATGACCGTCCGCCAGCTCGAGCAATGGGGCGCCGTCGAGAAAATCCCGGTGGCGGGCGACCGCAAGGACTACTACCTCGCCAACGAATGGGTCGGCAAGATCGTGCGGAACATCCTCGACGAGATGGCCGGGCGGCGGCTCGCCGTTTATGATACGTTGCTCGCGGAAACCAGAGCCGCGCTGCCGGACGAAGGCGGGGACGAGTTTCTGGCCGGGCGGGTCGAGCTGCTCCAGAAGTTCTGCACCCGGGTCCGTCGACTCTGGGAGAATCCGTTGGTGAAGGTGCTGATGCGCTAGGCAGGAATCGGGACCGATGAAACGCAAGGGCATTCTGTTGGCGGGCGGTTCGGGCAGGCGGCTGCATCCGGTGACCCAGGCCATTTCGAAGCAGCTCCTGCCGGTCTACGACAAGCCCATGATCTACTATCCGCTCAGCGTGCTCATGCTGGCCGGACTGCGCGAGATTCTCGTCGTCTCGACCCCGGAGGACACGCCCCGTCTCCGCCATCTGCTCGGGGACGGCGGCCAATGGGGCCTCCGCCTCGACTACGCCGTGCAGCCCGCGCCGGACGGCATCGCCCAGGCCTTCCTGATCGGCGAGCGCTTCCTGGCCGGCGATCCCTCGGCCCTCATTCTCGGCGACAACATCTTCTACGGCCCCGAGCTGCCCCACATTCTCCGCCAGGCCGACGCGCGCGAAACCGGCGGCACCGTCTTCGCCTATCCCGTCAGCGATCCCGAGCGCTACGGCGTGGTCGAACTCGATGCCGGGCGGCAGGCGGTGAGCATCGAGGAGAAGCCCGCCCGGCCCAAGTCCCGCTACGCGGTCACCGGGCTCTACTTCTACGACCGCGAAGTGGTGGAGATCGCCCGGAACCTCGCCCCCTCGCCCCGCGGCGAGCTCGAGATCACCGACGTCAACCGCGCCTATCTGGCGGCGGGCAGTCTACATGTGAAGGTGATGAGCCGCGGCATGGCCTGGCTCGACACCGGCACCCACGATTCCCTGCTTGACGCCGCCCACTACGTGGCCACCATCCAGAAACGCCAGGGCTTCCGCATCGCCTGCCTCGAGGAAATCGCCTGGCGGCAGAAATGGATCGGCGAGGACGCCCTCGCCAAGGCCGCCGCAACCTACGGCAACAGCACCTACGGCGACTATCTGCGCGACCTGCTCAGGTTCGGCTGACCTTCCCCGGAGTATCCTATGGAACGTTATCGCATCAGCACTCTCGACCGCCTCGAAGCCGAGGCGATCCACATCATGCGCGAGGTCGTGGCCGAATTCCAGAACC
>LVAZ01000440.1 GCA_001603055.1 Victivallales bacterium Lenti_02 | reverse complement strand
GAGGCGGGGGGCCGGGTTGAAGCCCAGGGAGCCCGCCAGCGGCCCGCCGTCGTCCGCGACCAGGCTGCGCGCGGCGAATTCGGCCAGAACGCGCGCCCGGCGGATGCCGGCGGGCTGGCCGGGGGTGGCCCGGTAGGCGGCGAGGGCCGCCTCGATCCAGGCTTCCGCCTGGGCGGGATCGGTCAGCAGCCGGCCGGCGGTGGCCGCTTCGCGCCGGCGCAGGCAGGCGAGAAGACGATCCGCCCGGGGGGACAGATCGAGTTCGGCAATCGCCGTTGCCAGCTTCGTCAGCATGGAAAGGTCCGGCTAGCGGGGTTTCACATCCCGGGGCGGATCACCCTTGGCGCGGGCGTTGGATTCCCAGATGCCGCCGATTTTCCAGGTGGCCCGGTCGGTCTTGACCCAGAGCATCTTGGCGCGCCAGACGGTGTTGTCGTAGTACATGGCCATGCTGTTGACCACGCAGTGGGCCTGCATGGTCACGTCCAGCACGATCCGTTTCTCGTCCAGCTTCTCGTGGCCGTGGACATAGATGTAGAAGGTGTCCATGTTGTTGATGGCGCGGATGGAGCCGAGGAAGCCGTCGATGCCCGCCCGCCCCTCGAGCTTCGGTCCGTTGAAGGACTGCCAGATCATCCGGGGGTCGTGCAGGTCGATGGTTCCCCGGAAATCCTGGTCGCGGATCAGTTGGGAATACTTGGCGGTCTGGCCCTTGACGTAGCCGACATCGGTGACCGCGAGGGCGTCGCAGCCGACGAGGAGCAGGGCCAGGCCAAGGCCGCCGAGGGCCAGAAGAAGGGAGGGCAGACGTTTCATGAGCGTTCCCCGAGTGCTGAACCATACGTTATGCCATAGTATGTAAGTATCCATCCAAAGCCCCCGCTTTTCAAGGGCGGCATTTTCCCGCCGGGGGAATCGTGTCCGCGCTGTCGGAGCGGCTGGCCGGCGCTATGGTACCGGGGCAGACGCGACGGGTTTCAGCCGGGCGGCGGGCGGGGGAAGGAACCTCGCCCGCCGGCTGTTCCAGGCATATGGCGTATCGGCAAGGATAGGAGGCTGGCATGGATTCGTCCTCGGTCGTCACCGTTCTCGGCAGTTGCAGCGGCACGGAGCCGATGCCGGGTCGGCACCACACCGCGATCACCCTGCGCCACCGGGACCGGCTGTACTGGTTCGACGCGGGGGAGTGCTGTTCCTACACGGCCCATGTGAACGGGATGGACCTGCCCTCGACCGAGGCTGTCTTCGTGTCGCACACGCATATGGACCATGTGGGGGGGCTGCCCAATCTGCTCTGGACCCTGCGCAAGCTGACCACCTGCACGGCGGCGGCGCGGGAGCGGCTGGCGGGGCGCACCATCGGCATCCATATCCCGGACCTGGCGGTGTACGAGGGCATGATGGCCATGCTGCGCGGCACCGAGGGCGGATTCAAGACGAATTTCACCCTCGAACCCCGGCCGGTGCGGGACGGGGTGATCCACGACGCGCACGGGGTGCGGGTGCGGGCGCTGCACAACCTGCATCTCGGCGAGGGGGAGCCCCATCGCTCCTTCTCCTTCCGCATCGAGACGGAACGCCACGCCATCGTCTATTCGGGGGACGTGAAGAGCATCGCGGACTTCGCCGAATTCCACGACGGCTGCGATCTGCTGATGATGGAGACGGGGCATCACCGGGTCGAGCAGGTGTGCGGCTATCTGAAGGATTCGGGCGCCCGCTTCGGCAGGCTCCTCTTCGTCCATCACGGCCGGGCGATTCTGGACGACTCCGGCGGCGAGCTGGCCAAGGCGCAGGCCATCCTCGGCGACCGGGTGGGCGTCGCCGAGGACAACCAGAGCCTGACCCTGGCCTGAATTCAGTCCGCCGCGAACTGGATGGGCTGGAAGCTGTCGGGCAGGTGGAAGTTGAGGGCGGGGACGGGGGCCCAGCTCAACCAGTGGGGGTGGCTGGTCTCGTCGCCGCATTTGTAGAAATTGGCCGTCCAGGTCCGCCCGTCCAGCCGGCCGAGGGGGCCGGCGTAGGTTTCGAGCAGGGCCGCGGGCAGGGCGAACTGGAGGGTCCAGACGGTGGGTTCGGCGATTTCCGGCTCGACCGTGGCGGGGAGGCTGGAGTGGACCCGGACCAGCCGCTCCGCCTCGGGGCCGAGCATGG
>LVAZ01000439.1 GCA_001603055.1 Victivallales bacterium Lenti_02 | reverse complement strand
CTATCAGGCGGGGCTGTTACCGGTCTTCATGGTTCTGTCTTCGCAGATCAGTGAGCCCGTGGTCCACCGGTACAGAAGCGACGGGATGCTGGTCTTGACCGGGACCCTCTTGGAGAACCCCGAAAGCTCGACGTTCGCGTTCTTCCGCGACGTGGTTGACTATGATCTGGCGAGCTTCCTCCAGCGGAACTCGGACTTGCTGCGGCGTGAAATGAAGGCCATCCTTGAGGCCCTTCTGTCCGCACAGTAGGAAATCCCGGTCAGCCGGTCCTTCGCGCGGCATACGATGAACTATGGATAGAGACGGTCAAGCCATTTTCGAGATTCGCGGCGTCCGCAAGAGCTTTGGCGCGGTCCATGCTCTGCGGGGGGTGGACCTGACGGTTCTGCCGGGCGAGGTCCATGCTTTGGTGGGCGAGAACGGGGCGGGGAAAAGCACCTTGATGAAGGTGCTGTCCGGGGCCCATGCCGCCGACGCGGGGGACATCCGCATGGACGGTGTTCCCTACACGGTGGCTTCGCCGGTGCAGGCCCGTTTGCGGGGCGTGGCCATGATCTACCAGGAGTTGAATCTCGCGCCGGATTTGACCGTGGCCCAGAATCTGGTGCTGGGCATGGAGACCAGCCGCTTCGGCTTCGCCCGCGACCCGCGCGGCCGGCTGCGCGAAAAGCTGGCCCTGCTCGAACATGGGCACCTCGATCTCGATCTGCCGGTGCGCGAACTGGCCATCGGCACCCAGCAGGTGGTCGAGATCGCCCGCGCCCTGGTCAGCGAGGCCCGGCTGGTCATCATGGACGAACCCACCAGTTCGCTTTCCGCGCCCGACGCGGAGGCCCTGTTCCGGGTGGTGCGCCGACTGGCCGACACCGGGGTCGCGGTGATCTACATCAGCCATTTCCTCGAGGAAATCCAGCGGCTGGCCGACCGCTACACCGTGCTGCGCGACGGACAGACCGTGGGCACGGGCACGATGGCCGGGACGAGCCTCGAAGACATTGTCCGCCTGATGGTGGGCCGCGCCATCGAGGAGATGTTCCCCCGCACTCCCCATGAAATCGGCGAGCCGGTGCTCGACGTGCGCGCCCTGCGTGGACAGCGCGTGCCCCACGACGCGAGCCTGACTCTGCGGCGCGGGGAAATCCTCGGCATCGCCGGGCTGGTCGGCTCGGGGCGTTCCGAAACCGTGCGCGGGCTGTTCGGGCTCGAACGGGCCGAGGGCGCGGTGACGGTGGCGGGCCGGGATATCCGCATCGCCTCCTATTCGCCCGGCCGGGCCCTGCGCGACGGTCTGGATTTGCTCAGCGAGAACCGCAAGGAGGAGGGCCTGGCGACCGCCCTGCCCATCCGCCTCAACACCTGCCTCTCCAGCCTGAACCGTCTGGCCACCTGCGGTTTCCTCAGCGACCGGACGGAACGTCGTGCCGCCGAACCCTGGCGCGAGCGGCTCGGCATTCGCTGCGACAGCACCGACCAGCCCGCTAGCGCCCTCTCCGGCGGCAACCAGCAGAAGGTCGCCCTGGCCCGCATTCTCCACCACGACAGCGACATTCTCTTCCTCGACGAGCCGACCCGCGGCATCGACGTGGGCAGCAAGGCGGAAATCTGCCGTCTCATCGGCCAACTGGCCGCACGGGGCAAGGCCATCGTGGTCATCAGCTCCTATCTACCCGAGCTGATGGGGGTGTGCGACACCCTGGCGGTGATGCACCGGGGGCGGCTCAGTCCGGTGTGCCCGGTGGCGGACTGGACCGAGGAATCGATCATGCTCTATGCCACGTCCGGGCGTCTGCCCGAGGAGTCCACCCATGCCGGAAGCTGAACGGAATTCCACCCGGAAATGGCACAGGAGACAGGAGACGGGAGACAGGAGACAGGAGATGCCGGAAACTGAACGGAAATCCCCTCGGAAATGGCACAGGAGACAGGAGACGGGAGACAGGAGGCAGGAGATGCCGGAAGCTGAACGGAATTCCACCCGGAAATGGCGGTTCCCCGCCGAATTGGGCACCTTCCTGACCCTCCTCGGGGTGTATCTGCTGTTCGTGCTGCTCTGCCGGTACCAGGGCGAGCCAGCCTTCGCCACCTTCGGCAATCTCAAGGGAATCATGGGCCATACGGTAATTGTGGGGATCGGCGCTTTGGGCATGACCCTGATTATCATCAGCGGCAGCATCGACCTCAGCGCGGGGTCGGTGATCGCCTTGGTCACCTGCGTGATGGGGGTGACGCTGCGGGGCTGGGGCGGCACGGACCCCGGCCTGCTCCTGCCCCTGCTGGCGGCGCTGGGCGGGATTCTGGCGGGCGGACTGTGCGGACTGGCCAACGGGGTGCTCGTCAGCCGCCTGCGCCTGATTCCCTTCATCGCCACCCTGGGCATGATGCAGGTGGCCCGCGGGGTCGCCAAATGGCTCGGCGGCAACCAGACCATCAACACGCCCCACAACTGGTTCCAGAAGATGATGTACCTCGAACCCGGGCGCATCAGCCCGTCCCTGCGCTGGCTGGTCTTCTCGCCCGGTGTCTGGCTCACGGTCCTGCTGCTGGTGGTGGTGCATGTGCTGCTGCGCTACACCGTCTTCGGCCGCCATGTCTACGCCATCGGCTCGAACGAGGACACCGCCCGGCTCTGCGGGGTGAACGTGCCCCGGACCAAGACGCTGGTCTTCGTCCTGGGCGGGCTGTTGCTCGGCGTGGCCGGCTCGATGCAGTACGCCATGGTCGCAGTCGGCGACCCCACCGGTGCCTTCGGCATGGAGCTGGACATCATCGCCGCCGTGGTCATCGGCGGCGGCTCGCTCAACGGCGGCCAGGGCTCGGCCATCGGGGCCATCCTCGGCGCCCTCATCATGTCCGTCCTCCGCAACGGCTCCACCATGATGGGCTGGGAAAACTACGTGCAGGACATTATCGTGGGCCTCGTCATCGTCGGCGCCACCTACCTGGACCGACTCAAGGAACGCCGC